>NZ_JAVTWX010000116.1:11233-25991 GCF_032229645.1 Brooklawnia sp. | reverse complement strand
CAGACCGGCAGCCGCTGCAACTATCGGCAGCCGCTACAGGAGACCACGCAACTCTCGGCAGCCGCTGACGGGCCGGCCGCACAGACCGGCAGCCGCTGCAACTATCGGCAGCCGCTAAAAGACCGGGGGCGACTCAGCCCCCGAACCGGGACGCCACCACCGCCGGGTCCACATCCTCGATGCGCTGGTACGACCACTGCGGGCTCTGGTCCTTGTCGACCATCTTCGCCCGGACACCCTCGACGAAGTCGGCCGGATTCGCCATGAAGCCGGCCGCCAGCCGCCGGTCCTGATCGAATACCTCGGCGACCTCGGCCAGCCGCCGGGCGTTGCGGACCGCCTGCAGCGCCACCCAAACAGACAACGGGTTGCGTTCCCGGATAATGGCCGCCGCAGCCCGGGCATCCCGATCGGGATGAGACTCCAGCGCGGCCATGATCGCAGGCGCACTATCCGCGCCGAAACACTCGTCGATCCAGTCTCTCGAACCGGCCAGAGCCGAATCGCCGGGATCAGCGCAGCCATCGCACTTGGTCATCAATCCGGCCCAATAGGCACCGGCGCCATTGATGGTCTCACCGCTCATCGCCAGGTACTCGCCGAGGTGTCCGGGCGTGCGGGAAAGCTCGAAACAGACGCCGACATCGGGCCACAGTCCGATCGCGGTCTCAGGCATCGCCCAGCGGCTGCCCACCTCACCGATGCTGGTCGTGTTGTGCAGTCCGATACCCAGTCCCGCCCCCATCGAGATTCCGGACAGGTGCGAGGTGACCGGCTTCGGGTAGTAGGCGATGAACTGCTCCAACTCGTACTCGGCGTTCAAGAAGTCCAGCGCCCGGTCGGCATGACCGGCGACGATCTCGTCGCGCAGCGCCCGCACATCGGCGCCGGCGCAGAAACCACGCTCGCCCGCGCCGCGCAGGACGACCCGTTCGACGCTGTCATCGTCCACCCAGGAGTGCAGGATCTGCGACATGCGGTCGACCATCTCGCGGGTCACCGCATTGATCCGCTCCGGACGATTCAGCACCAAGGTGCCGGTGCCATCGGAGATCTCGCTCAGGATCGTGCTCGCCATCGATTCAATCCTCCTGCAACTCGATATGGTCGGCGCCCGCGGGGATCTTGCGGCGCCGGTCGCCCACTCCGGGCGACTGGTCACGGTGGGTCCGCGCCAGCCAGCCGATACCGGCGGCCGCGGCAAACCCGAATGCCATGGCGTCATTGCGCCACGACATGTTGATGCCGTTGTAGCAAAGCAAGACCACCGTGGTCCAGATGGCCACGTTCACCACCCGGCGCGGCGGATCGGCCAGCGGCAGCAGCAGACCACCCCACAGCACGTACCAACTGCGCACCGCGGGCAGCGCCAGCGCCGCCGTCAGATAGCCCAAAGCCAAGAAGAGCAGCGGACGCGCTCTGGCGATCGTCACGGCCATCACCGCGATCAATACTCCGGCAAGCACCACCCCGACGACACGCGAGACGGTGATCGCCGCCCACCCACTCGGATCGAGGTTGAAAAGGTTGAGCACCAACTGGATCGCCTGGCCGATGACGGTGAATGGCGCGATCGTCAACACCCGGCCCGGCACGCTGACCGCGTTGATCCAGCCAAACCCCAGCCCGGTGGCCAACGTCACAAGACAGAACGAGCCGATCGCCACCGCGAAGCTGGCCAGCACCCTTCCCGCCGTGATGGCGACCTCGCGCAGACTCCAGTTCACCCAGGGACGCACCATCAGGGGCAGCGCATAGGCCGCCATGATGGCCGGCTGCTTGATCGCGGCGCCGATCCCGACCAACACCGCACCGAGCAGCCACCAGCCGTTGAAGCGACCTTTCGCCGGCAGCAGGGTCACCCACAACCCGGCGATGACCAGGCCCATCATCAGCGAGTCGTTGTGCGCGCCGCCGACGAAGTCGATCACCAGCACCGGGTTGAGGGTTGCGAACCAGGCGGCGAACGCCGGGTCGGCCCCGCGAATACGAGCGATCCGCGGAATCAGCAACCCGATCAGACCGACCCCGATGACCGACAGGCTGCGCATCGCAACCGCCGAGGCATAGGGACGAAAACCCAGCAGATCCACGATCAGGTGCTGCAGCTGCAAGGCGAGCGGACCATAGGGAGCCGGGGTGTCACGCCAAACCCAGGAGACCTGATCCGCGAATGAGCCGGGCAGCACCGCCGGACCGGCCTCGTAGGGGTTGATGTGGTTATGGATCAGCCATCCCTGAGCCGCATAGCTATAGGCGTCGTGGCTGAAGATCGGTGGCGCGAGCAGGAACGGCGCTCCCCAGATCAGCAGAATCGCCCAATGCCGTACGTGGTTGTATGCGTACCTCTCGGTTTCGCTGGCGTCCACCCGGGGACGCAGCCGGAACCAGGCGTCCAGGAGCAGGAAGAGCCCGACCATGGTGAGCAGGGTGCCGCTCAGCTTCGCCGGCCAACCGCTGACCTGGGCGTCCATCAGCATCTGCCACCATGGCGAATTGCGGGGTAGGTAGGCAGGCGAGAATGCGCCCATGGTGATCAGCACGGTGCCGTAGAAGCCCCGGCGCACGTTCTTCACGCGCCAGGCCTCGACGATCTTCGCCCAGTGGGTCGCGAACCAACCGGTCACCGGGCGCATCGCCTCAACTCGGGATGGTCTGCGGGCATGCCGCCAAGCCTACGCCCTGAGTGAACGACGCAGCCGAACAGGGCGTGACGACGGCCAGAAGACGGCTGACTGTTTTCCACAACAACTATCGTAGAAAAAGCGCGTCCCCCATCACGCGACGCGATTGCTGCCGCGCAAGCAGCACGCGCGTTGCCCGAGGACGACCTCGGCGACGTTTCTAACTGGAGGTTATCGCAGTGCCCGAGCAAGTCAGCAGGGTGGTCGTGCGGTTCGCCGGCGACTCCGGGGACGGCATGCAGCTCACCGGCGGGAGGTTCGGCGCCGAATCCGCGCGCCAAGGCAACGACATCGTCACGCTGCCCGACTTCCCCGCCGAGATCCGCGCCCCTCAAGGCAGCATCGGTGGTGTCAGCAGCTTCCAGGTGCATTTCGCCGACCGCGACATCGTCACTCCGGGCGAAGATCTCGACGTGCTGGTGGCCATGAATCCCGCCGCCTTGAAGGTGCATCTGTCTTCGCTACGCCGCGGCGGCGTACTGATAACCGACTCGTCCGAATTCACCAAACGCAATCTCAACCACGCCGGCTACACCGCCGACCCGCTTGCCGACCCAAGCCTGGAGACCAGCTATCAGCTGGTCAGCCTCGATCTGACAGCGGTCACCGCGGACGCAGTCGCGCCGTTCGGTCTTGGCCGCAAGGCCGTTTCCCGGACGCGCAACATGTTCGCCCTGGGCCTGGTCAGCTGGCTATATAGCCGCGACATGGAACCGACCCGTGAATGGCTGCAGAACAAATTCGCGGCCAAGCCCGAGGTGCGCGATGCCAACCTGGCCGCGCTCGAGGGCGGTTGGAACTTCGGCGAGAACACCGAGACCTTCGCGGTGCGCTACGAGGTGGCGCCGATCGTCCAGACCCCCGGCCAGTACCGCCAGATCTCCGGGAATCAAGCGACCGCGCTCGGCTTGCTGGCGGCATCTGTGGCCTCCGGGCTGCCGCTCTTCCTGGGCGCCTATCCGATCACCCCTGCCTCCGACCTCTTGCACGAGCTGAGCAAGCGCAAGGCTTTCGGTGTGCAGACCTTCCAGGCCGAGGACGAGATCGCCGCCGTTGGCGCGGCGCTGGGTGCCTCGTTCGGAGGCGCGCTCGGGGTTACGACCACCTCCGGCCCGGGCCTGGCGCTCAAGCAGGAAATGATCAATCTCGCGGTGATGACCGAGTTGCCGCTGGTGGTCATCGATGTGCAGCGTGCCGGCCCGTCCACCGGAATGCCCACCAAGAACGAGCAGTCCGATCTGCTGCAGGCCCTGTGGGGACGCAACGGCGAATCGCCGCTGCCGGTGATCGCGCCCAGTTCGCCGTCCGAATGCTTCAATGCCGCGTTCGAGGCCTGCCGCATCGCACTGACCCACCGCACTCCGGTGATCATCCTCTCGGACGCGTACCTGGCCAACGGCTCGGAGCCATGGCTGGTTCCGGACAGCTCGACGCTGCCGGCCATCGATCCGGGCATCGCCACCGAGCCGAACACCGAGCAGGGTGCCTTCGCGCCGTATCAGCGCGATCCGCTGACGCTCGACCGGCCGTGGGCGCTGCCCGGGACCGCTGGCTTGGAGCACCGGATCGGCGGGCTGGAGAAGTCCAACGGCATGGGCACGGTCAGCTATGACGGCGAGAACCATGAGACCATGGTCAAGCTGCGCGCCGAGCACATCGCCCGCATCCGGGTGCCCGACGCCGTCTGGGACGATCCGAGCGGCATCGCCAGGCTCGCCGTGGTCGGTTGGGGATCCACCTGGGGTTCGATCACTGCCGCGGTGCGCCGGGTGCGCGAACTGGGAGTGCCGATCGCCCAGATTCATGTCGGCAACCTGAACCCACTGCCGGCCAACCTCGGCGCGCTACTGCACAGGGCCGGCCGGGTCATCGTCCCGGAGATCAATCTCGGCCAGTTCGCGATGGTTCTGCGGGCGAAATACCTGGTGGACGCCAAGAGCTGGTCGAGAATGCGCGGTCTGCCATTGGGTGTGAGCGAATTGACCGAATATCTGCTGAGCGAGGTAGCGGAGGTGCAGCATGTCTGAGATTCCCGTGCACGACATCGGCGGGCTCGGCCGAGTGCCGCTGAGTGTCAGTCCGCTGAAACGCAAGGACTTCACCAGCGACCAAGAGGTGCGCTGGTGCCCGGGTTGCGGTGACTACGCCATCTTGAGCGCCGTTCAGGGATTGCTCCCGACCCTAGGCATCGCCCGCGAGAACACCGTGGTGATCTCCGGCATCGGCTGCTCGTCGCGCTTCCCCTATTACGTGAACAGCTATGGCATGCACTCCATCCACGGCCGGGCGCTGACCATCGCCACCGGTCTGGCGATCACCCGCCCCGATCTGGCCATCATGGTGGCCACCGGCGACGGCGATGCGCTGTCGATCGGCGGAAATCATTTGGTTCATACTCTGCGCCGCAACGTCAACCTGACGGTGGTGCTCTTCAACAACCGCATCTACGGGCTCACCAAGGGGCAATTCTCACCCACCAGTGAGCAGGGCAAGGTCACCAAATCGAGCCCTGCCGGCTCGCTGGACACCCCGGTCAACGCGGTCAGCCTGGCGCTGGGCGCCGAAGCCAGCTTCGTCGCTCGCAGCATCGACTCCGATCGCGCGCATCTGACCTCGGTGCTGCGAGCAGCCTTCGAGCACCGCGGTTCGTCGCTGGTGGAGATCTACCAGAACTGCCCGATCTTCAACGACGGCGCCTGGGACGAGCTGACCGGCCCCGACTCCGAAGGTGTCATCAAGCTTGAGGCCGGCGAACCGGTGCTGAGCCCGAGCGGTAACTTCGGCGTCGTGCAGGGTGCCACCGGTCACCTGGAGTTGGCTTCGGTGGCCGATGTGGGGTTGGACAAGGTCATCGTCCACGATCCCGGTGAGGCCGATCCCACGCGTGCGTTCGCGCTGAGCCGGCTCACCGATTCGGGGGTGATGCGGCGCAGTCCGATCGGCATCTTCCGCGATGTCGATCGTCCGAGCTTCGATGACCTGAGCCGCCAGCAGATCGCGACGGCTCAAGGCGGCGCGACAGCCGATGTGCACGGCAAGATGACCCAGCTGCAGACCCTGCTCGCAGGTGACGACATCTGGACGGTCGGCTGATCCGCCTCAGGGCAGGCGGTGCGTCCACTCGTGGGTGGAGAATTTCGTGACACAGCGATCCGCTGCGGCATCCAGATCGTCGGCGGTGATCTCGCCGTCGGTGGCGTCATACTTGTGTTTGAAGCTGTCGTAGAAGACGTCCAGGATGGCCTCGCGCTCCATGCCGGTCTGGGACCGCATCGGGTCGACTCGCTTGACAGCGGAACGCAGCCCCTTGTCGCGGATCTTCTCCTGGCCGATCCGCAGCACCTCCATCATCTTCGCCGCATCGATGTCATACGACATCGTGACGTGGTGAACCATGTACCCGTTCGTGAAACGCTTCTGGGCGGCGCCGCCGATCTTGCCCACCTCGGAGGCGATGTCATTGAGCGGTATGTAGTGGGCCTTGACCCCGACCCTGTCCAGTGCCTCCATCGTCCACTGGTCCAAGAACGCATAGGACTGCTCGAAGCTCAACCCATCGACCAGCGCCTGCGGGACGACCAGCGAATAGGTCACACAGTTGCCGGGTTCCATGAACATGGCACCGCCTCCGGTGACACGCCGGGACACCGTGATGCCGTAACGGTCGATGCCCTCCTGGTTGATCTCGTTCTCGTAGGACTGGAAGGAACCGATGACCACCTGCGGGCTGTTCCACTCCCACAGCCGCATGAACGGCTTACGCCGCCCGGCCGCGACCTGCGCGACGAGGGTTTCGTCCATCGCGACGTTCACCATCGGGTCGACGACCGGGCCGTGGATGACGTCGAAATCGATGTCCTCCCAGCTCAGGGCGTGTCCCAGCGCACGGCGCACCGCCACTCCCACACCATCAGGAGTGAGGCCGAACAAGATGTCGCTGGGCAGGATCGCTGCACGGATGCGGCCGGCGATTTCCGCGGCCGAGATGTCGGTGGGTGCCCCGTCGATCGACGTCCGGATCCGATCCAGGGCCTCGTCAGGTTCCAGGAAGAAGTCACCGGCGATCCGCAAGTCGTGCAGCTTCCCGTCCTTCTCCTCGACATCGACGACGACCAACTTGCCACCTGGGACCTTGTACTCACCGTGCATGGGTTCATTGTTCCACTCGACGCGCTTCCTCACCTGCCGGCAAAGTTCCGCAGTGGGCGCAACTGCTCCTATGCTCTGGAGGGTCCGCTGTCGTCCTGGGTAGGCTGACTCGGTGACTAGCGAAGCTTTGAATCGTGCCTTCTTCGATGATGGCGTCCGGTCGGCCGACGACCTTTTCCGGCATGTGAACGGATCCTGGCTGCGCCAGGCCCGGATTCCCGACGACCGCAGCGGATGGGGTGCCTTCCACGAACTACGGGAGGCCTCCGAGGCCGCGGTCCGCACGATCATCGATGGCTGCAAGGCGGGCAGCGACGACCCCGACGCGGCGCGCATCGCGAGCCTCTATGCGTCGTTCATGGATGCCGGCGCCGTCGAGCAGCTGGGCACCACCCCGCTGCACGAGTTGCTGGCCAGGGTCGACGAGATCGACTCGTTGCCGGCCCTGGCGCGTTTCTGGGGATGGTCGTTGCGGCACGGCATCGGGGCCTTGATTGATCTCGACAACGATTCCGATCCCGGCAACCCGGCCCGCTACCTGCTGTTCGTCGGGCAGTCCGGCATCAGCCTGCCGGACGAGGAGTACTACCGCCTCGACGAGCACGCCGAGATCCGCGAGGCCTACCTGGCGCACATCGAGGCGATGCTGCGGCTGAGTGGCATCGAGGGTGCGGCGGATCAGGCCCGCAGAGCGTTCGACCTGGAAACCAAGATCGCCGCCTGCCATTGGGACAAGGTACGCACCCGCGACATGGTGCAGATGTACTTCCCGCAGACCTGGGACGAGTTCACGGCGATGACTCCAGCGCTGGCTTGGGGCGATCTGCTGGCCGGCGCTGGACTGCCCGAAGAGGCCGTCGCCGAGGTCGTCAACTGTCAGCGCACCTTCCTGCCCGATGTCGTCGCGCTGGTGAGCCCCGAGACGCTGGACGATTGGAAGGCCTGGGAGCGCTGGCAGATCGTCGACGCCCTGGCGCCCTATCTGCCCCAGACGCTCGTCGAGCAGAACTTCGACTTCTACGGCCGGACGCTGCAGGGCATCCCGGTACTGCGCGAACGGTGGAAGCGAGGCGTATCGCTGGTCGAGGGTGTACTGGGCGAGGCTGTCGGCCGGATCTACACTGCCGAGCATTTCCCGCCGGCCACCAAGGCGCGCGCCGAGGAACTGGTTGCCAATCTGCTGGAGGCCTACCGCGAGTCGATCACCGATCTCGACTGGATGACCGACGCCACCCGCACCGAGGCGTTGAAGAAGCTGAGCAAGTTCCGCGCGAAGATCGGCTACCCGAACCGCTGGCGCGACTACTCGACGCTCCAGCTCACGTCCGATGATCTGCTGGGCAATGTGCTGCGGGCCGAGAGTTTCGCCTTCGACTATATGATTCACCAGCTGTCGGGGCCGATCGACCCCGAGGAGTGGCTGATGTACCCGCAGACGGTCAACGCCTACTACCACCCGCTGCGCAACGAGATCGTCTTCCCCGCCGCGATTCTGCAGCCGCCGTTCTTCAGCGCGGACGCCGACGACGCCGTGAACTACGGTGCGATCGGCGCGGTCATCGGGCACGAGATCGGGCATGGCTTCGATGACCAGGGCTCGACCTGCGACGGGGACGGAAAGCTGCGCAACTGGTGGACCGACGACGACCGCGAGGCCTTCGAGAAGCGGACGCAGTCGCTGGTCGCGCAGTTCAACCAGCTCTCACCGGCCGAGGTACCCGATGTGAAGGTCAACGGGGAGCTGACCCTGGGCGAGAACATCGGCGATCTGGGCGGGCTGCAGGTGGCCTACCAGGCGTGGCGGTTGGCGGTGGGCGACACCGAACCCGAGCCGGTGGACGGCATCACGGCCGCTCAGCGGTTCTTCTTCGGCTGGGCCCAGACCTGGCGGACGATCATGCGTCCGCAAGCCCTCAAGGAGCGGTTGGCGACAGATCCGCACTCCCCCGACGAAATCCGCTGCAACCAGACGGCCCGCAACATCAACGAGTTCCACGAGGCGTTCGGAACCACTCCCGGCGACGGTCTGTGGCTGGATCCAAGCGAACGGGTGCGGATCTGGTGAGCCTCGCCATGGAATAGGCCTGAACCCACCGATGGGCGCCGTCGCGCAGCAGGCGGAAATCGGTGGATTTAGGCTAGGCTCGGTCCCGAAAGCCGGGCTTGTTCAGCCTGACCTCACGAATACGCCCCTAACCGAAGGACAAGATGAGCATCACCGAGTCGTTGAAGTACACCTTATCGAAATACGTCGATTTCAGTGGACGGGCGAGCCGCCGCGAATGGGTGACCTGGTGGCTGAGCTGCTTCGTCATCGACCTCGTGCTGGGCGCCCTGACCAACATGACCGCCAACGCCAATGGAAACTCGCCGCTGTCGATCGTCACCGGGCTGTTCAGCCTGGCGATCCTGCTGCCGAGCATCGCTGTGATGGCCCGCCGGCTGCACGACACCGGCAGGAGCGGATGGCTGATTCTGCTCAACTTCATCCCGGTCGTCGGCTGGATCATCGTCATCGTGCTCTGCCTGGGCGCGGGGCAGCCGGTGGGCAATCAGTACGGCCCTCCCACCCTCGAGTGACAGACGACACCGATCGATTCGGCCCTCGGACGCTATCGTCCGGGGGCCGTTTCATCTGTTTCTCATCAGCCTCGTCGCCTTGGGAGCGGGGCCCTCAGTGCGTGAAGCTCTGCTTCCGGGCCTCGCGCGGCAGCGGCGTCTCGAGGCGTTCGAGAAACTGCACCTCTTCACGGATGGCGTCCAGCAGGTAGCCCGCGAGATCGCGGCTGAGGCCGACCCGCACCACGATGCGCTGCACGATCATGTCGGAGATCTCGTCGGGCATCGGATAGGCCGGTACCAGCCAGCCCCGCATCCGAAGACGATCGGCAAGATCATAGAGGTCCCAGTTCTTCGTCGCGTCCTTCGCCAGACGCCAGGCGAACACCGGAATCGTGTCGCCCTTGCTGATCAGCTCGAACGGTTCCATCGCGGAGATCCCGCTCGACAGGTACTGCGCGACATCGAGCGAGTCCCGCTGCACACGGCGGTAGCCCTCCCGGCCCAGACGCAGCAGCTGATAGTACTGGAGCAGCACCTGCGCGCCGGGACGAGAGAAGTTCAGCGCCAGCGTCGGCATGTCGCCGCCGAGGTAGCTGACGTGGAAGATCAGGCTCTCGGGGCAGGCGTCCGTGCTGCGCCACACGACCCAGCCCACACCCGGATAGACAAGGCCGTATTTGTGGCCGGAGGTGCTGATCGAGTTCACCCGATCGATCTTGAAATCCCACTCGAGTTCCGGCTGGCAGAACGGCGCGACGAACGCGCCCGAAGCGCCGTCGACGTGGATCCTCACATCCAGACCGGTGGCGGCCTCGATCTCGTCGAGTTTCGCCGCGATCTTTTTGACCGGCTCATACAGGCCGGTATAGGTCTGGCCGAGGATGGCGACAACGCCGATGGTGTTCTCGTCGACGTACTTCTCGAGCTCGTGGCCGTCCAGGACGAGGTGCTCCTCGGTGAGCGGCACATAGCGCGCCTCGACGTCCCAGTAGTTGCAGAACTTCTCCCAGACCACCTGCACTCCGGCGGACATGATGAGGTTTGGCTTCTCGGTCGATTGGCCGTGCGCCTTGCGCTTCTCCTGCCACAATCGCTTGAGCGCGAGGCCACCGAGCATGCAGGCTTCGGACGAGCCGATGGTCGAGGTACCGATGGTGCCGTGCTTGTCGGGCACATGCCATAGATCGGCGATCATGCGCCAGCAGCGGTCCTCGATCTCGGCCGTCGCCGGGTACTCGTCCTTGTCGATCATGTTCTTGTCGGCTGCTTCGGCGTAGAGCTTCTGCGCGTTCTCGTCCATCCAGGTCGTTACGAAGGTCGCGAGATTGAGCCGTGAATTGCCGTCGAGCATCGCAGCATCATGGACGATCTGGTAGGCGGTGTCCGGATCCATCAGGCCGTAAGGCATTTCATATCGCGGAACCGATGTCGCTTCACCGGGGCGCGTGAAGACGGGGTTGATAGCGAGTTGCGCAGCGGCCTCATCTTTCGCGGCTGCCCGGATATGTCCGAAAATGGAGCGCCCCCATATCTGTCGGTGGGACCATGCCAACCGTGGTGGCTGGATCGTGTTGTGACCATTGTGGCCGACTTTCGCCGCCGATGGCAGCCTCGACAATCAGCAGGCTCTGGATTGTGGCCTTGGAGATCGCGGATTGGCGGGGTCTCTCCGCGCAAACCCCCAACCGAAGAGTTCAACCTTGCCAACCCCAGTCAAGGCGCCTCAAGCGTTGTTTACCGATATCACGCTCGGATATTCTGAACGGGCCTGGTAGCAGATATCCGACAGGAGCCTTCATGCGCGCACTCGTCACGAGTTCACGAAACACCTTCGCCCTCGACCTGGTCCGCAAGCTGGGTAGCACCGGCCACTATGTCGTGGCCGCAGACACCTATGCGGGTGCCGTGGGAAGCCACTCGAAATACCTCGCCACCCACGCAGTGACGGCGTCCCCCCGCTTCGACACCGACAAGTTCATCGAAGATGTCTGCGCGATTGTCGACGAGCACGATCTCGATACGATCATCCCGACCTTCGAGGAGGCGTTCTACCTGGCGGCCCGCGCGGCCGATCTGCCCGAGAAAGTGCAGTTGCTGACCGGCAGCTTCGACAAGCTCGCCCGCCTGCACGACAAGGGCAGCTTCCAGCGTCTCGTCGAGCAGGCAGGGGTACCGATTCCCCAGACCGTAGTGGTGTCCAACGAGGAGGAGTTGCGGGCAGCCATCGATCGCTTCCCGCAGTACTTCGCGCGGGCGGTCTTCTCCCGCGGCGGTGTGGGTCTACTCACCAACACCGGGCCGCTCGCCGGTCGGATGGCCGTCGAGGACTGTCACCCAACCCCCGACCAACCGTGGCTCGTCCAGCCCTTCGTCGATGGCCCGATGGTGTGCAGCTACTCGGTGATCGTCGACGGCAAGGTCACCGCGCAGTGCACCTACAGCGCCCCCGAGCAGTGGGCGCACAGCACCGGCATCGCGTTCCTCGCCGAGGACAGCACCAAGACCCTCGAATACACGCAGCGTCTTATCGACGAACTCGACCCGCATTTCACCGGCCAACTCTCGTTTGACTTCGTCAACCACGACGGCGAGCTCTATGCGATCGAGTGCAATCCCCGCCCTACCAACGGACTGATCCTGCTCGAGACCGAGCAATTCATCTCCGCGCTGCAAGGCGCGGTCGACGAAACCATCGTCGTCGAGCCGGGTGTTGAGAGCGAGATCTCGGCGGCTGTCCTCGCCGACGCATTCACCGAGCCCGTCAAGCATCTGGGAATCTCGCTGCACGACCTGATCCATGTGCATGACATCGGGGCCGGCTGGCACGACTCCTTCGCGATGATGTGGGGACCCGCCGCGCTGCTGCACGGCGCGAAGATGAGCCACGGCAAGCGCGAGGAGTTACTCAAGGCGATGGGCGACGACATCGTATGGAATGGCGAGCCCATCAGCGGCATGACGCCACAGGACGCGGCCGCGCTCGAGGATGTGCACGCCCAGCGCATCTAAGGAGCCTCCAGAGAATTACCGCTGCGTGTCGCTTCTCTGTCAGGCCCTAACCCGGATCCAGGCTATTTCAAACGATCGCGGGGGCGTTCGGACGATGCGTTGCCGCGCGTCCCGGTCCCGCCACGCCGCCACTTTCGTCGCCGCTGCTGCCCGACTCGCAGGCCGGCCTGGAGCAGCAGCGGGAAGCGGGCGGCGGCCCCCCTCAGCGGCAGCCGGTCGAGCCGCGCCGCTGCAGCGGGCAGTTCGTCCTGGCGGCCCTCGATGAGCCATTTGAGGGCGTTGAGCACGGCGACCGGGTGAGTATCGAGTGCGCTGTGACCCTTGTCGATCGACATCAGCACGGAATTCGGCGCCGCGGCTGCCACCCGTTCGGCTATCGGGGGCGGCGTACGCAGATCGCGGGTGCCACTGAGCAGCACCACCGGCCAGTCGAAGCCACGGACTCCGGATGCCAGGTCGAACGGCTCACCCTCGAACGGCGGAAAGCGGTCGGCCAGCGGAGCGTAGGTCAGCGCGGGATCGAGCGGCAGGCCGTCCGGCTTGGCACCGTAGCCCAGTTCGCGGAAACCGATCACGCCCGCCAGATCGAAGTCGTAGACACCAGGCAGGCGAGGAATCGAGGCGTCACGGGTGGCATAGGCTTTGAGCGCCCACCAGACCGGATCGCAGGCGCTACGCATCCGGCCTTGTAGCAGCGGAAGCAGCAGCTCATCGCCGCCCAGTTCAAAAGCAGCACGGACGACATCGAGAAGCACCCGCTGGTCGATTCCGGTCTCGGCGAGTTGCCGCACTGCGGCCGCCCGCTCGCCGGTCGAGTTCCAGAACAACTCCCGAACGGCGGAACGCTCGATGTCGAGGTCATCTGCCGACTGCAGCGCCGAATCGAGCAGCATCCCGGCGACCCGCCCGGGATGTGCGACGCCGAAGCTTGAAGCCAGGTAGCTGCCGTACGACGAGCCGACCAGGTACGCCTGCGGGACACATTCGTGATCCAGCACGGCGGCGATATCGTCGATCACCTCGGTGATGCGCATGGCCGAGGTGGGCAGATCGCGTCCACCCGGATCGGTGCGCGATAGCCCGACACCGCGATGCTCCACCATGATCAGGTCGAGCCCGCCGCGCGCAGCGATCGTCCGCAGAAAACGGTAAGGCAGGATCGAGCCCAGTCCAGGCCCGCCCGGAATCACCACGGCCGGAGGCAGCGCGTACCGCCCGCTACCAGCGCGGGTGCGGACGTAGGCGAGATCGAATTCGGGGGAGATTTCGGTAGCTGGACGGCGGATCTGCCTGACCCCAGGAACGCGGCGGGCGAGACCGGTGGCCACGGGATCGAGAATCGCTGACACATCAAACACTCTAGTTGCCCCGCACTTCGACAGGGATCTTGGCCGCCTTGACCTCAACGGCTGCCGGGAATCACAGCGGCTGCCGAATTGCCGCCGGCTTCTGCGACTATCGGCAGCCGCTGTGTTCCCTCGGTGACTGTGGTGCCCGAACGTGGTTCTATCGCCTTGAGCTGCGGCCCTTCAGGGCGCGCATGATCTGTACGCCCCCGAGCACGACCAACGAGATGCCGAGCAGCCACCACAGCGTCAACGCGCCCGCGAGCGGCGTGATGATCAACGAGATGCCCGCGATGATGCTTATAACGCCGTAGAAGATGCTCCAGGCGTTGCTGCCGCCGCGGTTGACGACGACAAATGCCATCACGCCCTCGAAGAGCCAGAGAATGCCGATGGTTATCGACAAGAACATCGCGAGCACCGAAGCTGTGGCGCCGAGGTTTGCGAACATCACGATCCCGGCTATGAGGTAGAGCGCGCCGAGCACAATCTGGCCGGTACGCGACCACCCCTTGAGGTTCTTCGAGAACAGACCGATGCCGAGATAGACCACACCGACGACGAGTGCGTAGATGGCCATCACTATCGCGACGATCTTCATCACGACCGTCCCGGATGTCGCCGGATACAAGATGATGAAGACGCCGAGCGCTATCGCCACGAGGCCGCCGATGCCGAAGGCGACACGCAGACCGTCGCCGTCACTCTTGATGAAGTCGTTGGGGCTGGATGCGGATGTAAAGGACATGGTGGGTGGCTCCTGCTACGAAGGGGTGTCTCCGACCTACGCTCGGACTGGAGGAATCTGCACCGAACAGCAGAGACACTTACGGAACGCCCTGCTCCTCATATCGACTGGCGCAAGACGCATTTCAACCATATCGTTTTTCCAGGATCCCGGATACACGTCGAGGCACTGGCGCTTGGCATCCACGACAGCAGCTAGCGAAAGCCACTGCGGCTAGCGAAGGTCGCTAGCTGTTGCTACTTCTGGCAGCCGCTACCACC
>NZ_JAVTWX010000116.1:0-11133 GCF_032229645.1 Brooklawnia sp. | reverse complement strand
GAGCGGAGCGGTAAGGTGATGACGATGCCATCACGCTGCCGACCGGCTACCAGGAGATGATGGAAACGAAATGACCAACACCGCAGCGCAGTCCGGTGCCAAGGCAACTCTGGCCAGCAGTGGCGGACGACGGGCGGTGATCGCCCAGGTCACCGCCTCCGTCATCACGTCGCAGGCTCTCACCTGGTTCCTCATCGTGGTGTCGGCCATCGTCGCCCAGGCGGCCGGCGCCCGGATGGTCGGTGGCTACCAGATCGCCTGGGCCGTCATCCTGTTGGCCGTGGCCGGTGTCAGCGAGGGTGTCGCGGCAATCATCAGCGACCGCAGTACCGGACGAGAGTCGGCCCGGATTCATCGATTGGTATTGGGACACTGTTTCAGGCTCGGACCGGCGGCGTTCACCGGGGAGCAGACCGGTGAGGCGGTGTCGATGATGACTGACGGCGTCGAGCGGGTGGCCGGGTACCGTCAGGGTTTCATCGGCCCAACCATAGGTTCGGTGCTCAGCCCCGCATTGATCCTGATCAGCGTCGCGATCGCCATCGATCCGCTCTCAGCAGGGGTGCTGCTCATCTGCATTCCCTTCGTCCCGCTGGCCGTCGGTGGATTCCAGAGCGCTTTCCGGAAGGTCTCCGCTGCCTCGCGAGACGCACGCAGCAAGCTGGCGGCCGACTTCCTCACCGCTATCCAGGGCCTCACCACGCTGGTGCTGCTTCGCGCGGCCGACCGCGTCGGCGACCGGCTGGCCGACACCGGGGAGGCCAACCGGCGGGCCACCATGTCACTGCTCGCGCGCAACCAGCTGATCCTGTTCATCACCGACACGGCATTCTCGCTGTTCATGGTCAGTGCCTCGGCCGCGCTGGCCTTCTGGCGGCTCGACAGCGGCATGATCGACGCCGGTCAGGCCATCGCGCTGGTGCTCATCGCGACTCTGCTGAGCGCACCGGTCGACAAGATCGGCGGCTTCTTCTACATCGGGATGGCCGGACTCGCCATGCAGCGCCAGATCCTGGAGTTCCTACGCCGCCCGGTGCCCGTCCGCAGCACGGCCGAGACCACGAACACCGACGCCGCCGTCGAGATGCGGGAGCTGGGCTTCGGATACACCGCGGAGAATCCGATCCTCGATGGAGTAACGATGCGAGTTCCCAAGCGGACCCGCACCGCAATCTTCGGGCCGTCCGGCTCCGGCAAATCGACGCTGATCTCCGTGCTCTGCGGCGACCTGATACCGCAGCGCGGAGTCTGCCTGGTCGACGGAGTTCCACTCGATGCCGGCACCCAGGACGAGGTACGAGCCAGATCTGCCCTGATGCGTCAACACACTTGGCTCTTCGTCGGCAGCATGGCCGAGAACCTGCGCATCGGCAATCCCGAAGCGACCGATGCCGAGCTGTGGCAGGCCCTCGACCGGGTTGCCCTCGGCGACTGGACGCGGCGGCTGCCCGATGGTCTGGACACCCAGCTGGGCGAGCGCGGCATGGCTGTCTCCGGCGGACAGGCGCAGCGAATCTCGCTGGCCCGCGCGATGCTGTCCGGACGCGGGCTGTTGTTGCTGGACGAGCCGACATCCCAGGTCGATCTGGAATCCGAGCAGATCATCTGGGCAGCCGTCGATGAGCTGGCGGCCGACCACACCATCGTGATGGCCACTCATCGGGCGTCCGCGGCCCACCATGCCGATCAGGTGCTGGCCATGACCGGCGCCGGTCTGAACACGGCTGGGGAGGACGCGTGAGTACCACCGCCGAGTTGAGCCGCTGGCTGCTGAAGGTCACCAGACCGGTACTGAAGCCCCTGGGGGCATCGGTCGGGTTCCGGCATCTCGATCAGGTCACAGGGCTGGCGATGCTCGGCCTGGGTGCCGGCGCCGTAGCCCGGCTGATCGCCTCGAAGGCCGGGCTAACCGAAGGCGACACCGGCCGGCTACCAGGCAGCATCGCCGGCCTGGTGATCACGTTGGTCGTGCTCTCGCTACTGAAAGGCCTGGCCCGCTACCTGGAGCAGTTCTTCGGGCACCTTGTCGCCTTCAAGGCCCTCGAATTGCTGCGGGTCCAGCTCTACCGGGCGCTGACCCCACAAGCCCCGATGGTGCTGCAGCGCGCCACCTCCGGCGATCTACTGGTGCGCGCCACCAAAGACATCGACCGCGTCGAGGTCTTCTTCGCTCATACGTTCCCGCCGGCGGTCACTGCCATCACCATTCCGCTGCTCGCCGTGCTGGGTGTGGGCGGCTGGGTGTCCTGGCCGGTGGCTGGTGCACTCGCGGCAGGTCTGGCTGTCAGCGCCGTGCTGCTCCCCCTGCTCGGTTTCGTCCGGACCCAGCAGGCAGCGGGCCAGAGCGCCTGGCTTCGCGGCCGGCTCGGGCAGCATGTCACCGATTCGATGCAGGGCATGGCAGAGATCACCGGCTATGGCCACACCGGTCGCCGGCTCGACGAGATGACCGCGCTCGACGACCAGATCGGCGCTGCCCAGAGATCCAGGGGCAACCTGCAGGCTGTCCGTGCCGGATCGCAGACCGTCGTCCGGGCGGCGACCACCCTTGCGGTCACGCTCGTCGGCCTGGCAGGTGACCTCGGCATCGTCCCGCTGGCGATCGTGGTGGCGCTCAGCTGGAAGCTCTTCGACACCACCGCCGCGGTCACCGACTTCATGTCCGGTCTGGATGCCTCACTGGCCGCCGCGGCGCGCGTCCACGAGATCATCGTCGCCGCCCCGACAGTCAGCGATCCCGCCCAACCGGCCCGGATGCCTGACGGCCCGCTCAGCGTGGTCTGGCGACGGGTCAGCTACCAGTACCCGGGCGGCAACGCAGGCCGGGAGCCCGCGCTCAGCGATGTGAGCATCGAGGTGCCCGCAGGCAGCCACTGCTGCCTTGCGGGTGTTTCGGGCTGCGGCAAGTCAACGCTACTCTCGCTGGCGATGCGTTTCGACGACCCCACCAGCGGCGCGGTGCTGGTCGGAGGCATCGACACTCGCGACCTGGAATTGGACGAATTGCGCTCCCGGGTGGCGCTGGTCACTCAGGCCACCTTCTTGATCCACGGGACGATCTCCGAGAACCTCCGGCTGGCCGATCCCGCGGCTCCAGATGACAGGCTTTGGCAGGTTCTGCAGATCGCCCAACTGGACGCGGAGATCCGCGAGATGCCCGACGGTCTCGCGACGCAGGTGGGTGAACAGGGCCAGCAGATCTCCGGCGGCCAGCGGCAACGCCTCGCACTGGCCCGCGCGTTGCTGTCGGACGCCGACGTCTTCTTGTTGGACGAATTCACCGCGCATCTCGATCCACCGCTGGCAGCGCGAGTGCGCGCGAGCCTACGCACGGCCCGCCCGCGGGCGACGATCATCGAGTCGACGCACGATCTGCAGGGCATCGATCAGGCAGATCAGGTCATCGCGCTGGACCATGGACGACTTGCCCCGCAAGCCCTGAACCGGCTGCTCGACCGCTGAGGTGCCTGGCCGCCCGCTACCCGCGCAACAGAAATCGCGTCCGATCCCCGCAGCAACACGCAGCGGTGATTCTCCGGCGGGCCCTAGGACGACCGGGTGACGACCTCGTCACACAAACGGTCCAGCGCGTCCTTGGCAGCGCCGGCGGGCAGCGGCGACAGATAGCTGCGCGCAACAGCGGCCCGGCGGTTGATCTCGTCGCGGGTCTGATCGATCACCGAGCTGGACCGCAGCCGGGCCAATGCCTGCGCCAGGTCGCCATCATCGTCCAGGCCACCGGCGATGAATGCGGCGAGTTCGTGATCTGACGCCGAAGGCGACGACCTCAGCAGCAGAGTCGGCAGGGTGGGGATACCCTCGCGCAGATCCGTGCCGGGCGTCTTGCCGGTCTTGTCGGAGACGATATCGATCAGGTCATCCGACAGCTGGAAGACCATCCCGATCTCGAGACCGAAGCGGCCCACCGCGTCCAGAACTTCAGCGGAGACACCCCCGATCATGCCACCGAAGAGCGCGGAGGCGCGGATCAACGACGCGGTCTTTCCGGCCAGCACCTTGAAATGATGTTCGATCGGGTCCTCGCCGGCCTCGGGCCCCGCGGTCTCGGCCATCTGGCCTTCGACCAGTTCGGCGAAGGTACGAGCCTGCAGGTCGACATATTCTGGGCCGAGCATTGCGACATAGCTGGAGGCCCGGGCGAAGAGATAGTCGCCGACCAGGATCGCCGTCGAATTGCCATAGCGACGGTTCGCGCTGGTCACCCCTCGGCGAAGGTCCGCCTCGTCCATCACATCATCGTGGTAGAGACTCGCGACGTGTGTCAGTTCCATCACCAGAGCCGCGTTGATCAATCGGGTCAGGTCGAAACCCGACCCCAGATGGGCGGCGATGACCACCATCGCCGGACGGAACCGTTTGCCTCCGGCTGCCACCACATGCTGGGCGGCCTGCGTGACGAAGGAATACTGCGAGACCGTTGCTTCCGTCAGCTTGTCCTCGATGATGGCAAGCGTGTCGGCAATTGTTTGCGCAAAGTCTTCGTCAGCCATTGTCAGCGAATGAATCCTGCCGAGTTGATAGCGATGTCCAGCAGCGGCCCCGGTAGCACGCCAAGAAGAAGCGTACCGATAACCCCGACCCAAATCACTATCTGGGTGCCAATTCCAGGACTAACCAGCGCTGTCTCGGTGTTCGGCGCCTGCCCGAAGATCACCCAGACGACCCGGAAGTAGAACCCGGCGGTCACCAGGCTCGCGACCACGGCGATCAGGACGAGCCAGGAATATCCTCCGTTCCACGCGGCTGCGAAGACCGCGAGCTTGCCGATGAAACCACCAGTCAGCGGGATACCGGCCATGCTCAGCAGGAAGATGGTCATCAGCACACCGAGCAGCGGATCGCGGCGTCCCAGCCCTGCCCATGCGGTGAAGCTGGTGGCTTCCGCGCCCGAACGGCGAACCAGAGTGACGATCGCGAAGGCACCCATCGTGGCCAGGCCATAGGCGGTCAGATAGACCAGGATCGCCGAGACCGAACCAACCCGGTCGTCCGCCAGGCCGTTGGCGGTGGTGACCGCACCGATCACGCCGACCAGGATGAAGCCGGCGTGCGCGATGGACGAATAGGCCAGCAGCCGCTTGACATCTGTTTGGATCAGGCCGGCCAGCGAGCCGACGACCATGGTGGCCACGGCGATGACCGCCAGCGCCGGCTGCCAATCCCAGCGCATCGAGCCGAGCGCGACGTACAACAGTCGCAGCAGGCCGACGGTGGCCGCCAGCTTGGTGCAGATCGCCATGAATCCGGTCACCGGAGTCGGAGCGCCCTGATAGACATCCGGCACCCAGTTGTGAAAAGGCACCGCGCCCATCTTGAACAGCACGCCGACCACGATCAATCCCAGCCCGGCGAGCAGCAGCCACGGCGATTGGGTATTGGCCTGAATGGCCAGATCGATGTCGCGGAAGTAGAACGAGCCCGCGTAGCCGAAGGTGAGTGCAACACCGTAGAGGAAGATGGCCGAGCTCAGCGCGCCGAGCAGGAAGTACTTCAGCGACGCCTCCTGGCTCAGCAGTCGGCGGCGACGGGCCATTCCGCTGAGCACGTAGAGCGGGAACGACAAGATCTCGAGTGCCACGAACATGATCAGCAGATCGTTCGCCGCGACGAAGACCATCATGCCCGCGATCGAGAAGAGCAACAGCGGAAAGACCTCGGTCTGCTCCTGGCGGGCGGCGATGGCTTCCCGCTCCGCCTGCGAGCTGGGCACCGCGGACGCGTTGGGAGCGAACGGCGACTCACCGCCACCGACTCGCCGCTCGGCAAAGAGCAGCGCCGCCAGCGCTCCGAAGAAGAGCAGCAGCATCCAGGCAAGCTGGGACGGGCCGTCGAACGTCAGCGCGTTCATGGCGGTCAGCTGCGGCGGGTAGATCGTCCAGCCGACCAGCGTCCAGGCAAAGGCACCGAACAGCACCAGTAACGTCCAGGCCGCCTGCACGGTCGGACGAACCAACCGGGGCACCGCACCTTCGAAGACGATGGCGATCGTGCCGCCCAACAGCACCAGCAAGACTGGTGCGGCGGGCAGAAACTCCTCGAGCATCACTTTCCTCCCATCGACCCGGGCAGCGGATCGGTCATGCCCACAACGTTCATGGTGGTGCCGGCGGTTTGCTCGACCACGTTGATCATCGGCTGCGGGAAGAACCCGAAGACAAGCAGCAGCGCGATCAGCGGGCCGATCACGAGCTTCTCGCGACCGCCCAGATCACTGGTGATCGACCGGCGCACCTCATCGCTCGGCAAGCCGGTGAAGACCCGCTGATACGCCCAGAGCACATAGAGCGCAGCCAGCACGGTCGCGAAGACCGCGACCAGCACGGCAACGGTCTGGCGGGGCCAGGCTCCGGTCATGATGGTGAACTCACCCGCGAAGTTGGCGGTACCCGGCAGACCGAGAGTGGCCAACCCGGAGACCAGGAAGACACCCGCCAGCAGCGGAGCCAACTGCTGCACACCACCGAAGTCGGCGATCTCGACCGAACCGCGACGGTTCAGCAGGAATCCGACCGCCAGGAAGAGCGCCGCGGAACTGAAGCCGTGGGCCAGCATGTAGAAGATCGAGCCGGTCATCGAACTGGTGGTGAAGGCGAAGATGCCCAGCACCATGAACCCGAAGTGGCTGACCGAGGTATAGGAGACCAGCCGCAGCAGATTGGTGCTGGTAATCGCCAGCAGCGCTCCGTAGATGATCGAGATCACCGCGAGCACCACGACCAGCGGGGTTGCCCACAGGCTCGCACCAGGCAACATGCCCAGGCAGATCCGGATCATCCCGAAGGTGCCGATCTTGTCGAGGATGCCGACCAGCAAAGCGGTCGCACCCGGGACGGCCTGTTCGGCGGTGTCCGGCAGCCAGCTGTGCACCGGAACCATCGGAGCCTTCACCGCGAAGGCGATGAAGAAGCCGATGAACAGTACCTTCTGCACGGTCTCGCTCATCGGGATGGCAGCGAAATCGTCGATCAGGAAGCTGGGCTGCCCGGCTCCCGCGGTGATCCCGTAGACGCCGATCACCGCGAAAAGCATGATCAGGCCGCCGGCCAGCGAGAAGAGCAGGAACTTCATGGCGGCCTTGCCGCGCTCGGCCCCGCCCCATCCGGTGATGAGGAAGAACATCGGGATCAGCGTCGCCTCGAAGAAGATGTAGAAGAGCAGCACGTCTGCCGACATGAAGACGAACAGGGCGAAGCCTTCGACCAACAGCGCCAGCGCGCCGAAGACGTTGCCGCCCCAGCGTGGCTCGGCGTGGCCTTCGGGTCGCTTCGAGTCCAGCGTCCACTCGGCGCCAAGCACGATGGGCACCAGAATGACGGTCAGCAGCACCATCGCGCGGCCCATGCCGTCCAGCGACAGCGCATACCAGGCACCGATCTGCGGGATCCAGGAGACCATCTCCGACAGGTTGCTCGAAGCCGCGGCGAAGAACGCCCAGACTCCGACGGCCAGCGTCGCCAGCGAACCGACCAGGGCGACCTGCTTACCGGCCTTGCCTCGGACCATGAAAGCGATCAACGCGAAGATCAGCGGCAGCAGGCCGAGGATCGTCAGCAAGGGGATCGAGTTATTCATCTCAGCTCCTCCCCTCAGGCCAACCGGCCGAGGATCAAGACCGCGCCAACCACCACGACGCCGATTACCATTGTCAGGCCGTAGCTTCGGGAGTAGCCGTTCTCCAGCTTGCCCAAGGCCCCACCGATTCCGGTCGCCAGCGTTGCGGCACTGCGCACCCCGCCATCGACGAGCACGTCGTCTATGGTCGCCACTGCCCCGGCGGCCTTGCCACCGCCGCGGACGAAGACCACGTCGTTGAATTGGTCGGCGAGCAGATCGTTGCGTCCGATGAACACGATCGGGTTCTGCGTGCGAGGCTGCTCGAAGCTGATCTCACGGCGATACAGCAGATAGCCGATGGCCACCCCGGCCACGACCACTGCCAGCGTCACCCAGCCCTGCCAGGGGACTTCCCACAGCGGGGTGTCGTGGGGGTGGCCGCCGGTCGGCGGAGCCAGCCAGTGCTGGATCGCGTTGTTGAGGATCATGCCGAGCACCGCGGCACCGAGAGCGAGGACGACGAGCGGGCCGACCATGATCTTCGGCGACTCGTGCGGGTGGACACCGTCGGCCCAGCGCTTCTGGCCGAAGAAGGTCATCATCATCAGCCGGGTCATGTAGAAGGCGGTGATGCCGGCACCCAGGATCGCCAGTACACCGAAGTACCAGCCGCGTTCCCAGGCCGCGACCACGATATGGTCCTTGGAGTAGAAACCCGCGAACGGTGGGATACCGATGATCGCCAGATAGCCGATCGCGAAGGTCGCGAAGGTCCACGGCATCACCTTGCGCAACGCGCCGAAGTGCCGCATGTCGGTGTCGTCGTCCATCGCGTGCATGATCGAACCGGCACCCAGGAACATATTGGCCTTGAAGAAGCCGTGGGTGAACAGGTGGAAGATCGCGAATGCGCCACCGGCCGGCCCGATTCCGGCGGCCAACATCATGTAGCCGATCTGGCTCATGGTCGAACCGGCGAGCACCTTCTTGATGTCGTCCTTGGTCGAGCCGATCCAAGCACCGGCGATCAGCGTGACCACGCCGACGATGCACACTGCCAGCGAGGCCGCGGCCGTCAACTCGTAGATCGCGTGGCTGCGCACCACCAGGTAGACACCGGCGGTGACCATGGTCGCGGCATGGATAAGTGCCGACACCGGGGTCGGGCCCTCCATCGCGTCCAGCAGCCAGGACTGCAACGGCACCTGGGCGGACTTGCCACAGGCGGCCAGCAGCAGGAACAGGCCGAGCGCGGTCAACCACGCCGGACTGGCGGAAGCGACCGCCTGGTTGACCTCGGTGAAGTTGACCGAACCGAAGAGCCCCACCATGGTGAACAACCCGGCGAGCAGGCCGAGGTCTCCGATGCGGTTGACGACGAAGGCCTTCTTGGCGGCCAGCGCGGCGGAGTGCCGATCCTGCCAGAAGCCGATCAGCAGGTAGGACGCCAGGCCGACGCCTTCCCAACCGAAGAAGAGCAGCAGGTAATTGTCGGCCAGCACGAGCGTCAGCATGGCTGCGATGAAGAGGTTCAGGAAGGCGAAGAAACGGCGGCGATTCGGGTCGTGTGCCATGTAGCCCACGGCGTAGATGAAGATCAGCGATCCGACGCCGGTGACCAGCAGCGCGAAGAGAATCGACAGTTGATCGACCAGCAGGTCGGCCCTCAGATCGAGGCCGCCCACCTTGATCCACTCGAAGACCGGCACATGCACCGCCCGATCCGGGGCGGCCACACCCAGCATCTGAATCCACAAAGTGAGCGCAACCGCGAACGAGCCGAGGGCACCCAGCACGCCGAGCCAGTGGCCCCACGCGTTGCTGGCCTTGCCGCCGAGCAGCAGAATCGCCGACACCAAGATCGGTATGGCGATCATCAGCCAGGCATAGGAGAACAGTCCGGTGGCTTCCACCGGGATGACGATTTCCAACAGACTCACCACAGCCCCCTCAGTGCTTCAGCTGGTTCTGGTCGTCGACCGAGGCCGAGCGGCGGGTCTTGAAGATGATCATGATGATGGCCAATCCGATGACGACTTCGGCAGCGGCCACGACCATCACGAAGAATGCGCCGACCTGGCCGAGCAGATTGCCGTTGGCATAGCTGAAGGCGACCAGCGCCAGATTGGAGGAGTTCAGCATCAACTCCACCGACATGAATGCGATCAGTACATTGCGGCGGATCAGGAAGCCCAGCACCCCGATCGAGAAGAGAATCGCCGACAGCACAAGATAGGCGTTCGGGCTCATCACTGCTCCTTAGCGGGGTCGGAATCGTGATCGGAAGTCTCGATGGCCGTCAGCGGCGCCGAGCCCGGATCAGCGAGCTCCCCGGCGATCCTGGGTGCCTCGTCGCTCCCGGTGTTCTCGTCGGTGACCTCGACGAATTCGGTGATCGCGGCGCGGTGAGCAGCGCGCAGGCCATCGTTTTCGACGATCGCCACGCCACGCACGGCAAGCGTCGGCGAGACCGACTTCTCGGCGATCGAGCCATCGGGCAGCAGCGCCGGGTACTCGATCGAGTTGTTGCGGGCATAGACGCCGGGGCCGGGCAGCGGGCCGGGATCCTTGCCGTGCTCCGCGAACTCGCTGGTCCTGCGGCGGGCCCTGTCGGGCTGACCCTCGCGCTTGGTCAGCGGCTCGCCGTGGGCCAGTACGATGGCCGCCAGCGCGGCGATCATCAGCAGTGCGGCTGTCAGCTCGAAAGCGAAAACATAGGGTCCGAAGATGATCTTGGCCACGCCCTGGACGTTGCCCCCGGCGTTCGCGGTATCGAGGCCGCCCTGGCCGGTGACCACACCGTTGCCGACCGCGAGGATCAGCAAAGCGGCCAGACCGAAGACGAAGATGCTTGCGGCGACTCGCTGCCCCTTGAGCGTCTCGATCAGGGAATCGGTGGTGTCGACGCCGACGATCATCATGGTGAACAAGAAGAGCATCATGATCGCGCCGGTATAGACGATGATCTGCGCGACGAAGAGGAAGGGTGCGTCCAGGGAGGCGTACAGACATCCCAACGCGACCATCATGCCGGCCAGGCTGACCGCCGAGTGTACGGGCTTGCGGGCGATCACCATACCCAAAGCCCCGAGGACGGAAAGCGGCGCGAAGATCCAGAACGCGACCAGCTGCCCGGTAATGAGCGGAATCACTTCTCAGCCTCCTTGGCTGCGGGCCGGCCGGTCCGGGTATCGGGCTGGCCGGTGGGCGGGAGCCCCAGGAAGTAGTCCTTCTCGTCGTCGCCGAGCCTGCGCGGATGCGGCGGCTGCTCCATGCCAGGCAGCAGTGGAGCCAGCAGCTGATCCTTCTCGTAGATCATCAGCTCGCGGGTTCGGTTCGAGAACTTGAAGTCATTGGTCATGGTGAGCGCACGCGTCGGGCACGCCTCGATGCAGTAGCCGCAGAGGATGCAGCGCAGGTAGTTGATCTGGTAGACCCTGCCGTAGCGCTCGCCGGGCGAGAAGCGCTGCTCGTCGGTGTTGTCGGCACCTTCGACGTAGATAGCGTCCGCCGGGCAGGCCCAGGCGCACAGCTCGCAGCCGACGCACTTCTCCAGGC
>NZ_JAVTWX010000115.1:0-32109 GCF_032229645.1 Brooklawnia sp. | reverse complement strand
GCGCCCAGCTTGCTGAGCTCCACCAGGTGAATCGCCCGGTTCTCGTAAACCCAGTCGTGGATCAGCGTCTGGCCTTGCGCACAGGCGGCGATGACGGCGAAGAACGGCAGGTTGTCGATATTGAGGCCCGGGAACGGCATCGGGTGAATCTTGTCCTCATGGGCGTGCAGCTCGGAAGGCTTGACCGTGATGTCCACCAGCCGAGTGAAGCCGTTTCCTGAGCGGTACTCGTCCCCGATGGAGAACTGCAGCCCCATCTCGTGGAGCAGCGCCAATTCGATCTCCAGGAACTCGATCGGGGATCGCTCGATGGTCAGCTCGGAATGCGTGACCACGGCGGCGGTGATCAGGCTCATCGCCTCGATCGGGTCTTCGGAGATGGTGTAGGTGACGTCCTTGTTCAGTTCGGGCTGTCCCTTGATGCGCAAGGTGGTCGTCCCGACACCTTCGATCTCGACACCCAGCATCATGAGGAAGACACACAGGTCTTGCACCATGTAGTTGGGGGAAGCGTTGCGCAGCACGGTCTCGCCGGGGGTCATGGCGGCAGCCATCAGGGCATTCTCGGTGACTGTGTCACCGCGTTCGGTCAGCACGATGGTGCGCTGGGGACGCGAATGCCGCGCGGTCGCCTTGTAGTAGCCCTCCGTCGCGGTCACATCCAGGCCGAAGGCATGCAACGCCTGCATATGCGGCTCGACGGTCCGGGCGCCCAGTTGGCACCCACCTGCGTACGGCAGCCGGAACGAATCGGCCAGATGCATCAGCGGGCCGAGGAACATGATGATGCTGCGGGTACGTCGGGCGGCCGCGACATCCATATTCTCCAGGTCGAGCACCTCGGGGCGCACGATCGTCAGATCGGTGTCATCGGCCGACCACGTCACCTGGACGCCGATGCTTTGCAGGACTTCGATGAGGCGGTTGACCTCCTCGATATGGGCGATTCCGCGTAATCGGGTACGTCCGCGGTTGAGCAGGCTCGCGCACAGCAGAGCCACCGCCGCGTTCTTGGACGAGCGAGTGGCAATCGATCCGGACAGCGAGGTCTCGCCGGTGATCGACAGATTCATCGCGGTGCGCCCGCCCGGCACGATGAGCGGGGATTCGAGGGCTCGAGCGATGCGATTGATCATCTCGAGCGACAGATTCTGGTTGCCGGACTCGATACGGTGGATCGCACTCTGGCTGGTGTTGAGCTGAGATGCCAGCTCGGTTTGAGTGAGTCCGCGTTGCTTACGCGCGTCGCGTACGAGCCGGCCGATGCTGGCTGCCGTGGTCAACTGAGTCACAACGGCAGGATAACTCACATGTGAGTTCGCCGCAACGTATTCGTCGTTCCTTTCCTGGCGGAGGCATCTTGGCGTCCGGATGTCACCGCCGGTCAGGAGATATAGACTCAGCAGACATGAGCTCACATTTCGACGTCGTCGTCCTCGGTGCCGGGCCGGGCGGGTATGTAGCCGCAATCCGCGCTGCGCAACTGGGTCTGAAAACCGCAGTCATTGAGAAGCAATGGTGGGGTGGCGTCTGCCTCAACGTCGGCTGTATTCCTACCAAATCCTTGCTGCGCAATGCCGAGGTCGCCAACATCGTGCTACGCGAGGGCTCGACCTTCGGCATCTCAGGTGACAACATCTCGTTCGACTTCGGCAAGGCCTTCAGCCGCAGCCGCTCAGTCTCGGACCGCATGGTCAAGGGCATCCACTTCTTGATGAAGAAGAACAAGATCACCGAAGTGCATGGCTGGGGCAACTTCGTCGACGCAAAGACGATCGCCGTCGCCGCTGACGACGGCTCGGTTGAGAACGTGACCTTCGATAACTGCATCATCGCCGCCGGCGCCACGGCCAAACTGCTGCCGGGCACCCAGAAGTCGGCCAATGTGCTCACCTATCAGGAGTTGATCCTTTCCGAGCAACTCCCGTCGTCCATCATCATCGGCGGCTCAGGAGCCATCGGCACCGAGTTCGCCTATGTGCTCAACGCGTACGGCGTCGAGGTAACCATCGTCGAGTTCCTCGATCGGATGGTGCCCACCGAAGACACGGAGATCAGCGCCGAACTGTCCAAGGCATACCGCAAGCTCGGCATCAAGGTTCTCACCAGCACCGCGGTCAAGTCGGTCGTCGACACCGGATCCGGCGTCCAGGTCACCGTCGAGCCCGCCGCCGGTGGCCAACAGCAGGTGCTGCAGGCCGACAAGATGCTTCAGGCCATGGGGTTTGCACCTCGGACGACCGGTTACGGACTGGAGGCCACCGGGGTGCAGCTCACCGAGCGCGGCGCGATCGCGATCGACGACTACTGCCGCACCAATGTTCCCGGCATCTACGCGATCGGCGATGTCACCGCCAAGATGATGCTCGCGCACACCGCCGAAGCACAGGGTGTCGTGGCCGCCGAGACCATCGCTGGCGCACAGACCATGCCGGTCAACTACGCGATGATTCCGCGGGCCACCTACTGTCAGCCGCAGATCGGCACCTTCGGCTTGTCGGAGCAGCAGGCCAAGGATGCCGGCTACGACATCAAGGTCACGAAGTTCCCGTTCTCCGCCAACGGCAAGGCGTGGGGCCTCGGCGAAGCCGTGGGCTTCGTCAAGCTGATCACCGAGTCTCAGTACAACGAGATCCTCGGGCTGACCATGATCGGCCCCGACGTCACCGAACTGCTGCCCGAGCTTCAGCTCGCTCAGCAATGGGACCTGACCGCGGACGAGGTGGCACGCGTTGTGCATGCCCACCCGACGTTGTCGGAGGCGCTCAAGGAAGCCGTCGAGGGTGCCGCCGGTCATATGATCAACCTCTGATTCGCAAGGCTTCGAGTCGCCGGCCCGGCCATGGACATCATGTTCTGGGCCGGGCCGGCGGCATGATCAGATGCGCTCCGGTGTGGGTTACGGTTGCATTTCGATCAATCCGGTTCGGTTGAGACAGCGGTGCCGGACTGCAACCGCGTAATAGTCTGCTGCACGACGTTTAGTCAGAAACTTTTTGAAAGAGGTCTTTTTTATGAAGCGCAGTCTCGCCGCTGTTGCGGCAGCCACGCTGTCGCTGTCGCTGCTGGCCGGTTGTGGTGGCGGTTCCAGTTCATCCGATAGCGATTCGGTCAAGATCGGCGTCAACTACGAACTCTCCGGCAACGTCGCAACCTACGGAGATGCGAGTGTCAAGGGCGTCGAGTTGGCAGTCGAGGAACTCAACGCCGCCGGTGGCATCAACGGAAAGCCGATCGAGATCGTCAAGTACGACACCAAGTCCGAGCCTGCCGAGGCGACCACCCTGGCGACCAAGCTGATGACTCAAGACGATGTCATCACCGTGATCGGTCCGGCCACCTCCGGTTCGTTCAAGGCGACCATCCCCGTCGCGAACCAGAACAAGATTCCGGTGGTCTCCGGCTCGGCCACTGCCGAGGACGTCACCGTCAGCAACGGCAAGGTTCAGGAGTACGCCTTCCGCACCTGCTTCTCCGACTCCTTCCAGGGCACTGCGATGGCCAGCTTCGCCGCTGCGCAGCTCGGCGCCAAGACTGCGGTCATCATCAAGGACACCTCCTCCGACTATGCCAAGGGCCTCGCCGAGAACTTCGCCGCGAAGTTCCAATCCGAAGGCGGCACCATCGTGAGCGAAGAGGGCTACGTCGCAGGCGACACCGACTTCCAGGCGATCCTGACTCGCATCAAGTCGCAGAGCTTCGACGCGATCTATCTGCCCGGCTACTACAACGAGGTCGGTCTGATCATCAAGCAGGCGCGTGAGCTCGGCATCACCGCTCCGATCCTCGGTGGCGACGGCTACGAATCGCCGACCCTGCTCCAGTTGGGTGGCGCGTCGGCACTCAACGATGTGTACTACACCAACCACTACTCGCCGCTCGACAGCGACAACGCCAAGGTCACCGATTTCATCGCGGCCTTCAAGGCGAAGTACAACGAAGAGCCCAGCGCTTTCTCCGCTCTCGGCTATGACACCGCTTACTTCGTTGCCGACGCGATCGAGCGAGCCGGCGACCAGCCGACCGGCGAGAGCGTCAAGGATGCCATGGCCTCCACCGTTGACTTCGAAGGTGTGACCGGTACCTTCAGCATCGACGCCAATCACGACCCGGATAAGTCCGCACTGGTCATCGGCCTGACCAACGGTGTTCCGACTTCAGCGGTCCCGGCTGCATAGTTAGGGCAATGCGTGGGGTGGGGGACTGCTGAAAGCGCCCTCACCCCACGATCATGCTCGGGATGGGAAGAACCACATGGATCAAATACTTCAACAGCTGATCAACGGATTGTCGCTGGGCAGTATCTACGCGCTCATAGCGCTCGGCTACACCATGGTCTACGGCATCATCCAGCTCATCAACTTCGCCCATGGCGACGTCTACATGTTCGGCGCCTACGCCGGCTATGTCTGCATGACCCATCTCCATCTGGACTTCTTCATCTCGCTCGTCGTGGCGATGACCGCCTGTGCTGTTCTCGGTGTGATTATCGAGCGGGTTGCCTACAAGCCACTACGTAACTCGACTCGTATCGCCGTGCTGATCACGGCGATCGGCGTATCACTGCTGCTCGAGTACACGATGATGTACTTCGCCGGCGCGGCCGTGCGTACCTACCCGCCGCTGCCCGGGTTCATGAGCGGCTCCTACAACATCGGTGGTGTCACGATCACAGCCCTGCAGCTGATCATCATCACCGTCTCCGTGGTACTGATGCTCGCGCTGCAGTATGTCGTCAAGCGCACCCGCCTCGGCAAGGCCATGCGCGCGGTCTCCCAGGACCGCGATGCGGCCCGTCTGATGGGCATCAGCGTCGACAACACCATTTCGTTCACCTTCGCGCTCGGCTCCGCATTGGCGGGCGCTGCAGGTGTGCTGGTCGGCGTCTATTACAACTCCATCAACCCCCTGATGGGGATCCTGCCCGGCCTGAAGGCGTTCGTAGCGGCGGTGCTCGGCGGCATCGGTCTGATCCCCGGCGCGCTGATCGGCGGCTATCTGATCGGGACCACCGAAGTTGTCGTATCCGGTCTGGGCTTCTCGACCTATCGCGACGCTGCGGTCTTCGCGATCCTGATCATCGTCCTGATCGTCAAGCCCAGCGGTCTGCTGGGCAAGAATGTGCGAGAGAAGGTCTAATGAGTCCCCGTCTGCGCACTTTCCTCGTCCGCACCGCAATGCTGGCGGCCACCTACCTCATCGTCCTGCTGCTGATCCAAACGGGCGTGATCAACGCCTACATCCAGGCCACCATGGTGACCATCTGCGTGAACATCATTCTCGCCGTCAGCCTGAACCTGGTGACCGGTTTCACCGGCCAGTTCTCCCTCGGGCACGCCGGATTCATGGCGGTCGGAGCCTATTCGACTGCGCTGATCACGATGTCGATTCCGACTGTCTGGGGCTTCGTCCTCGGTCTGATCACCGGAGCCGTGCTGTCGGCGGCACTCGGCTTCCTGATCGGTGTTCCGACCCTGCGTTTGCGTGGCGACTACCTGGCCATCGCCACGCTGGGCATGGCGGAGATCATCCGCGTGCTGCTGCTCAACATGGGATTCACCAACGGAGCGGCCGGTCTGTCGGGTATCCCGCAGTTCGTCAACTGGAGCTGGCTCTTCGTGCTCACCGCGGGCAGCGTGGTGCTGATCAGCAACTTCCTCAATTCTCGGCACGGACGCGACTGCATCGCGGTTCGCGAGGATGAGATCGCGGCCGAATCGATCGGCGTGCGCTCCACCCGGGTCAAGACGCTGGCCTTCATGACCGGCGCGTTCTTCGGCGCGATCGCCGGTGGTGTCTACGCGTCCTACTTCTACTTCTTGAAGCCCGACCTCTTCGGCTTCATGCAGTCGATCAACATCCTGGTCATCGTCGTGCTCGGCGGGCTCGGGTCGATCTCTGGCTCGATCATCGCCGCAGTGCTGTTGGCCATCGTCTCGACACTGCTGCAGCCGTTCCCCGAGGTCCGGATGATCCTCTACTCGCTGGTGCTGGTCGTGCTGATGGTCTTCCGTCCGCAGGGCATCATGGGCTCGCGGGAATTGTCGTTGACGTTGTTCCGCAGCCTTCTGCCCAAGCGTGGCACGCAGACCGATGCGAAGGAAGGCGCCATCGCATGAGCCCGATTCTCGAAGTCAAGGATCTCACCCGCAACTTCGGTGGGCTGGCCGCGGTTTCCAACGTCGATATCGCTTTGGAAGAAGGCGAGCTGATCGGACTGATCGGCCCGAACGGCGCGGGCAAGACGACCGTGTTCAACCTACTCACCGGAGTGTATCCGCCGTCGTCCGGGGAGATCCTTTTCAGCCCCGATGGCCAGCCGGCCTCGATCGCGGGCAAGAAGCCTTATGACATCTGCCGGGCGGGCGTCGGGCGCACCTTCCAAAACATCCGGCTCTTCAAGGAGCTGACCGTTCTGGACAATGTCGTGATCGCTCTGGAGCAGAACCAGGACTCTTCGCTGCCGGCATCGTTCTTTCATCTGCCCTCGTGGTCCAAGGCTCGCGAAGAGGCGCTGAAGGGTGCTCGTGAGCTGCTCAAGCTGATGAACCTCGATCACAAGTCGTTCGACCTGGCACGCAACCTCTCCTACGGCGAGCAGCGGCATCTGGAGATCGCGCGCGCCTTGGCGACCAATCCCAAACTGCTCCTGCTCGATGAACCCGCCGCCGGCATGAATCCGGCCGAGACGGCGGGCCTGACCAGACTCATCAGCTGGATCCGGGAGAATTACAAGCTGACGATCCTGCTGATCGAACACGATATGAGCCTGGTGATGAGCATCTGCGAGCGGATCTACGTGCTCGACCACGGCTTGGTCATCTCTTCGGGTACTCCCGATGTGGTGCGTCACGATCCGCGCGTCATTACGGCCTATCTCGGCCAGGAGGCCAGCGATGTTTGAGATCAAGGACCTCAAGGTCAACTTCGGTGGCATCCACGCGCTCAAAGGCATCTCGCTTCGGGTGGACGAGGGTGAGATCGTCACGCTCATCGGCGCAAACGGTGCGGGCAAGACGACGACGCTGCGGACCTCATCGGGGCTGGAGCGCGCGGAATCGGGTTCGATCTGGTTGAACGGCCAAGAGATCACCAAGGTCTCCGCCCAGGACCGGGTCAAGCGAGGCTTGGTCCAGGTTCCCGAAGGGCGCCGGGTCTTTCCTGCGATGACCGTCTTGGAGAACCTTGAACTGGGTGCCTTCCTGCGCCGCAACCGGTCCCAGACTGCCAAAGACATGGACGAGGTCTTCTCCCGCTTTCCGGTCCTGGCCGACCGACGTCAGCAACCCGCAGGCACTCTGTCGGGCGGCGAGCAGCAGATGCTGGCAATGGGACGGGCATTGATGGCCTCACCGAAGGTGCTGTTGCTCGACGAACCATCGATGGGTTTGGCACCACTTTTCGTCCAGGAGATCTTCGACATCATCGCGAATATCAACGCTTCGGGAACCACGATCCTGCTCGTGGAGCAGAATGCGAACATGGCTTTGCAGGTGGCGAGTCGCGCGTATGTCATGGAGACAGGCAAGATAGTTCTCAGCGGCGAGGCCGCTACGCTCCTGGCGGCCGATGAAGTGCGCCAGGCATATCTGGGAGGTTGATCAATGTTCGTCAGGTGGCGGATGACGGCTCACCCCTTCACTGTCGGTCCGTCGACCACAGTGCCCGAGGCCGTAGAACTCATGCAGACGCACAACGTCCGCAAGCTGCCTGTCGTCTTGAACGGACGACTGGTTGGCATCATTTCGCAATCCGACATCGATCGTGCGTCGCCCTCGATGGCCACCTCGTTCAGCGCCGGTGAACTGGTCTATCTCTTCTCGAAACTGAAGGTCTCGAAGATCATGAGCCGTGACCCGATCACCATCGGGCCCGACGCGCTGCTCGAAGAGGCCGCCACTCGGATGCGCGACAACAAGATCGAGATCCTGCCGGTGATCGACGACGGTGAGTTGGTCGGCGTCATCACCGAATCTGATCTGCTCGATGCGTTCATGGAACTCAACGGTGCCCGGATGAACGGCACCCGGCTGGTCATCGAGGCGGACGATCAGCCTGGCGTGATGGCCAGACTCGCGTCCATCACCGGGGCGGTGCGCACCAACATCACCCATATCGCGGTCTACCGCGGGGGGCTGGAGCGCAGCCTCATCGTGCTGGGCGTGAACACCCTCAACACCGACGATCTCGAGCGCCAGATCGCCGATGCCGGGTTCACGCTGAAATATCGGCTGAAGAACGAGTGAGTTCGATCGGCTGAGGAGAACTGTCGTGCAGCTCCCCGTGCGTTCGGTGGTCGGCCTGATTGCCGGTCTGGCATTGCTGGCCGGATGTACGTCGACGGTGGGCTCGCAACGGCATTCCGGAGACACGATTCGTCTCGGCGTCAACGCGGAGTTGACCGGTGACCTGGCGCCCTATGGCGACGCGATGGCCAAGGGAGTCCAGGTCGCGGTCGATCAGACGAATGCGGCCGGCGGCGTACACGGCCACCAGATCGAACTGTTCACGGCGGACAATCGCGGCGATGCCGGCAAGACGGTGGCGATGGCAACCACACTGATGAGCCAGCAGCGTGCATTGGCCGTCATCGGCCCGGTCAGCGACGGACTCTTCGCGCTGACATTGCCGGTCGCCGACCGCCACCAGATCCCGGTGATCTCCGGTTCGGCTTGTGACTCCAACAGACTCAACGACGCGAACGGCACCGTCCATCAGTTCGCCTTCCGCAGCTGTCTGGGACTCGGCCAGCAAGGTGCCGCGATGGCGAGCTTCGCGAAGACGAATCTGTCGGCATCCAGTGCCGCAGTCTTCAGGACCGGGCAGCAGGGCTTCGCCAACGAGTTCGCCGATGCCTTCGTCAGCGGTTTTGCGGCAGCCGGCGGCACTCTCGGCGTCCAGGACAGCTTCGAGTCCGGCGAGACCGACTACACCAGGTTCGTGACCGCACTTCAGGCCGATCCGGCCGATGTGATCTATATCGCGGCACCGCTACCCGAGACCGCGACGATGATCCGGACACTTCGGGGGGCAGGCATCGACCAACCGATCCTGGGCACCGGCGACCTCGGCACACCGCTGGCGAACGAGGTCGCGGGCCCGGACGCCCTCACCAAGGTCTATGTCGTCACGCAGTTCAGCGGCCAGGACACCGGCAACAAGGTCGCCCAGCGCTTCTTGGATGCCTATCGGCAAACCTACGGCGCTGATCCGGACGCGCACGCGGCGATGGCATACGATGCCGCGCTGTTGGCCATCGCCGGCATCGCACAGGCCGACGAGCTGACGGGTATCGACGTGCAGAGCGCAATCGAATCGACTCGCGGTGTTGATGGCGCCGGCGGACGCTTCAGCATCGGCGACGATCATCAGGTCAGCAAGGACGCCCTGGTCGTCGAGCTCGCCGGTGGTGTGCCCGTCTCGCTGGCCCACATCGGCGGCGGGTAGCCCTATCGTCTTCGCGCTGGTCGTGGTCAGCGCCGGCTCGCCGCCTCCAGATCGTGCCAGACCGCGGCACCGAGCACCGGAGATGCCTCGCCCGCTGTGATGGCGGCCAGGGCGGTCAGCATGGCGTCGAGTTCTGCCGGTTCGTCCGGGACGGCGATCCTCAGCCGAACCCGATCGGCCTGGTAGTCGACGGATTCGATCCGCGTACCCTGTGCGCGCATCCTGGTTTCGATACGGGCAGCCTCACCGATGGGCAGGTCGAGTTCGATCAGCCGCATGCGTCGCCTGTCGACGAGCGGGGCGGCATCGAGCACGGCCGCGGCCGCCTCGGAATATGCCTGCACGAGGCCTCCCGCCCCAAGCTTGATGCCGCCGAAGTAGCGCACCACGGCGACGGTCGTGTCCGAGAGTTCGGTCAGGCCTGGTGAGGTCTGGCGCGCGGCGATGGCCTTCAGAATCGGGACGCCTGCGGTCCCGGATGGTTCTGCGTCGTCGCTGGACCGCTGGATGCTGCGGTCGGGTCCCAGGACGAAGGCATGGCAGACGTGCCGGGCCTCGCGGTGTTCGCGGCGTACCAGCGCCAAGAAGTCGCGGGCCTCGTCCTCGCTCGCGGTGCGGGCGGCGTAGCCCAGGAATCGCGACTTCTTGATCTCGATCTGCGATCTCGGACGCGCCCCGGCCCGCAGCACCACGTAGTGGCTGACGGTCACGATGCCTGTGGACGCACGAAGACAGGCCGGCTCACAGTGGAGGAGTGCTGGTCGAAGTGGTAGCCGTCGGCGTCGAAGTCCCGGATCTTGCGGACGCTGCGCACCCGGTTGGTCACCAGCCAGGCCGCCATCGCGCCGCGCGCATGCTTGGCGTAGAACGAGACCATCCGGCGTTTGCCCGACGGCGTGATCTCCTCGAAGCGCGGCGAGATGATCGGTACCGCGAGCACCCCGGGATTGACCGCGGCGAAGTACTCCTGGGAAGCCAGGTTGATCACCGCGTCGGCGCCTGGCGATTCCGCCAGATCGTCTGCCAGCAGCCGGCTGGGCACGTCACCCCAGTAGTCGACCAGATCGCGACCCCGGGCGGTGGCCAACCCAATCCCCATTTCCAGCCGGTAGGGCTGAATCAGATCGAGCGGACGCAGCACCCCGTACAGGCCCGAGAGGATCCTGATCGTCTTCTGAGCCTCGGTGAAGTCGCGTTCGGTGAAGCTGTGGGCCGCGTCCATGCCGCGGTAGACATCGCCGTCGAAGGCCAGCACGGCAGCGCGAGCGTTCTTCGTCGTGAACGGCGTCTCGAAGTCGGCGTAGCGGGCGACGTTGAGCACCGCCAGCTCGTCGGAGATCTTCATCAACCGGGCCAACTCATCGGGGGACTTCGTGCGCAGTACCTCGATGAGCTCGGTCGAGCGGTCCAGCAATCGCGGTTCGGTGTGTTTGCGAGTCGCCGGCCGGGACTCGAAATCCAGGCTCTTAGCAGGGGAGAGGAGCACGAGCATTCCTCTACGCTACTTGAGATTTGCCCGGACGAAGCTGACTGAGTTCACCATAACCGGGAGAAATACGGTGAAAGCGCTTGTCAACCACCAATTTCGCTAGGCTTCAATCAGAACATCGTAGTTCACCAATAGCCAGTCAGACTGGCCTAAACACCGGGGCGGTCGTCATGTACGACAATCTCTTCAGCGCGGCTTCTATCGGCCGGTTGACCATTCCCAATCGCGTTGTGATGACGGCGATGGGCACGAACCTGGCGAAGGCCGGGGGCGGAGTCAGCGACGACCTGATCGCGTTCTACGAGGCAAGGGCCCGCGGCGGAACCGGTTTGATCATCAGCGGCATCACCCGCATCGACGATGGCGCCGGAATCGGCGAGCCCAGCCAGATGTCGGCTATCGGAGCCTCGGATGTCCAAGAACTGCAACGCGTGGTCGATGTCATTCACAAATACGAGACGCGCTTCTTCGTCCAACTGCACCATCCCGGCGGTGCCGCTTCGCCGTTCGTCACCGGTACTCGGCCGGTCGCTCCCTCTGCCGTCCCTGGGGCCGGCGGGGGCGAATCGCCCCGTGAACTCAGCACCGATGAATGCGCCGAGTTGGTGGGCAAGTTCGCTCTCGGTGCCTCCATAGCCCAGCTCGCGGGAGCTGACGGAATCGAATTGCACGGGGCGCACGGCTACCTCATCAACCAATTTCTCTCGCCCGCGATGAACCGGCGCACCGATCGCTACGGTGGCGGCTTCGAGAATCGCATGAGGTTCCTGGTCGAGATCATCGCAGCGATACGTGCGAATTGCGGTACCGGCTTTCCGGTCAGCGTTCGGATCAACGCCGAGGAAGCGCTGAGCGGCGGCATCGACCATCGCGAAGCGCAACGCATCGCCTGCGCCGCCGAGGCGGCGGGCGCGGACGCCATTGACGTGAGCTGTTTCACTGCAGGCTGCATCGAGCCGGGCAGCTATCAGCAGGGCTGGAAACAGTTCATGGCCCGGCTGATCAAAGACGTGGTGTCCGTGCCGGTGATCGCGGTCAGCAATGTGAAGGAACCCCGCATAGCCGAGCAGTTGCTGACCAACGGTTCCTGCGACTTTGTGGGCGTTGCCCGGGCCCAACTGGCAGATCCGCTGTGGTGCCTGAAGTCGCGCGCAGGACGCGAGACCGAGATCTGCCCATGCATCGGCTGTCTGGCCTGTTTCGGGGAGATCGTGAAACCACGGCGAATCAAGTGCGCGGTCAACCCGCAGTGCGGTCGCGAGCGGGAGTTCGGCGTCCTCGATCGCGACGGCGACGGGCGAACGGTGGCGATCATCGGTGGTGGTCCTGCGGGTATTCAGGCCGCCCTCGTGCTGGCCGAACGGAAGTTCACGCCGGTGATCTTCGAGGAACAGCCCGAACTGGGCGGTGCCCTGGTCATCGCCGAGAAGGGTCGCCATAAGGAGTCGATCAGCGCCTACATCCGCTACCTGCGCGAGCAAGTCCGGACGGCGGAGATCACGGTGCATCTCGGGTCGGCGCCGAGTGTTCAGGAGATCGAAGCGCTCGAACCCTGCGGGGTCTTTGTCGCCTGCGGTGCGCAGCCGTGGCGTCCGCCGGTCCCTGGTACCGGCGCCGCACATGTCTGCACCGCCGAGGATGTCTTGATGGGCCGGGCCGATCCAAGCGGTCAGGTTGCGGTCATCGGAACCGGGATGACTGGCCTGGAGGCCGCCGAGATCTTGATCGAACGCGGCTGCCGGATCACGTTGGTGGAGATGCTCCCGCACGTGGGTCCGGGCATGTTGCCGATGGTCGTGGATGATGTCATGGGCCGAGTGTCGGTAGGTCGGCCAACGGTGTTGACCGGGCACCGGCTTGATGCCATCGGCGCGGACAGCGTCCAACTCACCCGGCTCAGCGATGAGACCACCGAGATCGTGCCTGCCGACCATGTCGTATTGGCCGCAGGCGTACGCCCTCGTGCCGATGTGGCCGAACGCTATCGTTCGCTGCCGGGTGTTCGCGTCATCGGCGATGCCGCGCGAAGCGGCCGCATCCTCGAAGCCACCCAGGACGCCTATGCACAGGCATCCGTCTTCGCACCAACAACAAACCAGAGTCCCGGGAGGAGACCAGCATGAAAAACGGCAGCTTCTTCGTTGACGCGCAGGTGTCAGCCAGCTTCATGAAGGACGCCGCGATGAACGCCCAGGAAGGCATCGCGTTGGTCGGCATCACCGACTCGTCGGTGGCTAGGCTGCTGCCACCGCCGCTGACGCTGACCGATCCACAAGCACCGCTCTGCTACGTCTACATCGTCAATATCAAGGAACCCACCTTCGCGCCGTGGTACATGGAGGGTGGCATCGGTCTGATCGCCCGGTACGGCGATATCAGCGGAGTGTATTTCCTCAATCTGCAACTGAGCGGCCCGGGCGCGCTGATGGGAGCATTCTCCGGGCGGGAGACATCAGGACTGCCCAAGAAACTGTGCGAGCGCATCGTTGTAGATCGCCTTGACGACTACGCGCATTGCTTCATCGAACGCAAAGGGATCCGGCTGATCGATGTCGAACTCGAGGTGGGCCATTACAACTCGCCGCAGACGTCGGTGCCGCAGGAGGCCTGTATGAGCGGCGAACGATATGTCGAATCGGGCGGCTGCTTCGTCCACCGCTATTCGATCGGGACGAACCTGGCGTTCGCTGAGCTCGCTGTCTATCAGTACGCGAGCAAGACCGGCTTCGATCATTGGGAACCAGCAGCAGCCACCATCACGATGCAGCCCTCCATCGATGATCCGTGGGCGGAGGTCCCGATCAACGAGATCGTCTCGGCCGGCTGGATGCGAAGTGACAACTGGGTTGAATCGCTCACCAAGATCTACGAATACCCAGCATCAGACATCGATGAGACCATGCGCTATCTCTTCTCCGGACGCTGGGATCGCTCGGTGGCCTGTGCCGAACATCAGCACTTTGAATGACCGACAGATCGGTCGCATCAGAACAGGGGTGAATCGTCATGAATATCGAAAAAGACTACTTCCGCGGCAAGAATGCAGTGGTGACCGGGGCGGCCTCGGGTGTAGGGCTGGCCCTCATCGAGGAATTGCTCGACTTTGGCGCCGACAAGGCCGTGCTGGCCGATTTCAACCGAGAGAGCCTTGAGCGCCACACCGCACGGCTCTCGCAAAGCTATCCCGGCCAGGTGGCAGGCATACTCTGCGATGTCACCCAGCAGAGCCAGGTCACCGAACTGATCGAACAAGCCGCCGAGTTCTCGTCCGGACGCATCGATCTGCTGATCAACAACGCCGGCGCAGGGTTCGGCGGCTGCTTTGTGACGCCATCAACCGAGACCGAGATTGCCAAGATCCTGCCCGTATCGACCGACCAGGACTGGCAGACCGCCTTCGCCCTGAACTTCTATGGCGCGTTGTACGGCTGCCGGGCCGTGATACCGATCATGCAGGCTCAAGGAGGCGGTCAGATCATCAACGTCATCTCCGGTATCGCTTTCACCCCGATGGCCTACCAGACTCGCTATGCCGCCACCAAGGCTGCCCTCAACGGGCTCACCCTGGCACTGCGATATGAGTTCTGGGACGACCAGATCAAGATATCGTCCGCGACGCCGGGCACCACCGCGACAGCTATCTGGGGGGACCTCGGGGTTCCCGACACGGCGCAGACAGCGCTGCAGTCGGCTCAGCGGATACTTGCCGGCGCCGCGAAGAATGACCGCGTCATTCTCGGTGATGACGGCGACGTTTCCGGTGCCGATCAGTGCTTCAGTACCGATCCGCGAATCATGGCGGGTTTGGACGACTACCTCCTCAATGTCGCCCGCCAGCGCCGCGGCGGAAAGATGGCTGTCTGACCGCGGCGCACAGCGGGGTCGGCGAAGGGCGGAAGTCATCAAGGGCGGGCGAGAAGCGGACAGGCCGGGAAGGGGACGCCATGAAGAAGCCAGCATTCAGCCCAGTCAAACAGGGCCAGCTACCGTACCTGCGACGATGGTGGTTGTTCGCGATCACGGTCGTCGTGAACGCCGGGGTGATCTGCATATTCAGCTGGCAGAGGCCTTTCGGTATGCCGGATGTGATCACCGACACCACGATCTGCGGCATCACGACCTCGTTCATCACGGTGCCGATCATCGCGGAATGGATCGTCCGGATGCGCCAGGCCGGCACACTGCCTGGCGAGGTTCCCATCAGCACCGCGATCCAGCGGTTGCCCCGGCAGCGCTGGCTGCTGGCCGCGCTCTCGGCGGTGGTCTTCGGTATCGCCACACCGTTGGTCTTCTGGTTGCTGATGAAGGTCTATCAGATCGATGTATTCACCTTCGTCCAGATGCTCGGCTTGAAGATCATCTACTCGCTGCTCCTGTGTCAGCTGATCAGCCGGTTCGCCGTGTTGCGCTTCATCCAGCCCGACTGCGCCACCCCGGCGGATGCGCCGATTCAACGAGGCAGCGAGAAGGTGGCGAATCCGATGCCCCGGATCAGCTATTTCAGCGATCGACTCAATGACATCAAGGCGCAGGCAGGGTTCGGCCTGCTGATGGGATTGGTCTTCGGCAGCGTGAGCTTCACCCCGGACAGGTTGATGGTGGTCGCGCCGACGCTGCGCTCGGGAATCGCGATCACAGGCTGTATCACGGCGTTGCTGGTCTCCCTCTTCTTCCTGCCACCGCTGCACAAACAGCTGTGGGGCCTGCGGATGCGTGGCGAGATCCCGATCAGCCCGGTACGCAATCCGTGGGTGGCCTGGCTGCCCGAGAACTCGGTCGTCTTCGGTTTGGTGTTGCTGCTGCCGATGGCCGTCGAGATGTCCGTGGTCTTCTGGGTCGTGCTGCGCTTCATGGGCTTCGACGTGCTCAACTACTTCCAGTTCCTGCTGATCATCGTCTTGCACAACACACTGCTGTTCAAGGCGTTGGTACCGCTCATCATTGCGCGGGCCACACAGCCTGCACGAACTGAACGGACTGCTGTGGTGCCGGCCTGAATGTGACGGCTCGCGGCGTTGGAGCCGCTGGATATCGTGGCTGAGAGGTTTGACAGATCTCGTCGATCAGCCCGGGATTCCCGGCGGGCAGTGAGGACATCAGCGATGACTGAAGCTGGAACGACCGATGGGCATCCGGCCGATCAGCACGATCTGATCCGGGTGCGTGGTGCCCGCGAGAACAATCTCAAAGGCGTCGATGTCGACATCCGCAAGCGCCGACTGACCGTCTTCACCGGCCTGTCCGGATCGGGTAAGAGTTCGCTGGTCTTCGACACCATCGCCGCCGAATCGCAGCGGATGATCAACGAAACCTACAGCGCGTTCGTCCAGGGTTTCATGCCCAGCCTCGATCGTCCCGAGGTCGATCAGCTCGATGGTCTCACCACGGCGATCATCGTCGACCAGGAGCGGCTGGGCGCCAACGTGCGCTCCACCCTGGGTACCGCGACGGACGCGAATGCCCTGCTCAGACTCCTGTTCAGTCGTCTCGCCAGACCGCACATCGGGGGACCGCAGGCCTTCTCGTTCAACACTCCGTCGGTTTCCGGATCGGGTGCAGTCACCGTAAGAAAAAATGCCGCGGCCCGGGCAGAGAAACGCACCTATACGCTGATCGGTGGCATGTGCCCGCGCTGTGAAGGCATGGGCACCGTCTCGGATCTCGCGCTGGCCGAGCTCTATGACGATTCGAAGTCGCTGACTGACAATCCGTTCAAGGTTCCCGGCTACAGCATGGACGGCTGGTACGGCCGGATCTTCATCGGATCCGGATACTTCGATCCTGACAAGCCCATTCGCGACTACTCCAAGCGCGAGCTGCACGATCTGCTCTATCACGAGCCGACGCGGATCAAGGTCGAGGGCATCAATGTCACCTATGAGGGCCTGATTCCGAAGATCACGAAATCGATGCTCTCCAAGGATCCCGAATCGATGCAGCCACACATCCGAGCGTTCGTGGAGCGGGCGGTCACCTTCCAGACCTGCCCCGAATGCGACGGCACCAGGCTGGCCGAGCCCGCCCGCAACTCGAAGATCGAGGGTCGCTCCATCGGCGATGTCTGCGCAATGCAGATCACCGACCTGGCCCGGTGGATCGCCCAGGTGGATGAGCCGTCCGCAAGGCCGCTGCTCGATAGCCTGGGTCACCTGCTGGATTCCTTCGTCGAGATCGGTCTGGGCTACCTGAGTCTGGATCGTCCGGCAGGCACATTGTCCGGGGGAGAGGCACAGCGGACGAAGATGGTGCGCCATCTCGGCTCATCGCTGACCGATGTCACCTACGTCTTCGACGAACCGACCGTCGGGCTGCATCCGCACGACATTCAGCGGGCGAACGACTTGCTCTTGCGACTACGGGATAAGGGCAACACCGTGCTGGTGGTGGAGCACAAGCCCGAGGTGATCGCCATCGCGGACGAGATAGTCGATCTCGGCCCGCACGCCGGAGCAGGCGGCGGTGAGATCGTCTTTCAGGGTAGTTTCGACGAACTCCGGGCCAGCGGCACCCTCACCGGACGCCATGTGGATGATCGCGCCAAACTGAAGCCGAAGGTGCGCGAGGCGTCCGGGAGGCTGGAGATCCGCGGCGCGTCCGATCACAACCTGAAGGGCGTCGACGTCGACATCCCGCTGGGCGTGCTGACCGTGGTGACCGGGGTGGCCGGATCGGGCAAGAGCTCATTGATCCACGGCTCGCTCGGTGGCCGCAATGGCGTGATCGAAATCGATCAGGGCGCCATCAAGGGCTCTCGGCGCTCGAATCCGGCCACCTACACCGGTGCGCTCGATTCCATCCGCAAGACCTTCGCGAAGGTGAACGGTGTGAAGCCGGCGCTGTTCAGCGCGAACTCCGAAGGCGCCTGCCCGGCCTGCAACGGGGCGGGCATGGTTTTCACCGATCTGGGTTTCATGGCAACCGTGGCGAGCCGTTGTCAGGAATGCGATGGCAAGCGCTATCAAGCGTCCGTGCTCGAGTACCGGGTGGACGGACGCAATATCGCCGAGGTGCTGGATCTGCCCATGATCGAGGCCTTGGAGTACTTCTCACAGGGAGAGGCAAAGACCCCTGCGGCCAAGAAGATCCTGCAACACCTGGTCGACGTCGGATTGGGCTATCTGACCCTCGGGCAACCCCTCACGACCTTGTCAGGTGGCGAACGGCAGCGTCTGAAACTGGCCAGCCGGATGGGGGAGAGCGGTGGCATCTATGTGCTGGACGAGCCGACCTCCGGTCTTCATCTCGCCGACGTGGAGCAGCTTCTCGGCCTGCTGGACAGGCTGGTGGACTCCGGGAAGTCGGTGATTGTCATCGAACACCATCAGGCGGTGATGGCTCACGCGGATTGGATCATCGATCTGGGGCCGGGCGCGGGAAGTGATGGTGGCCAGGTGGTCTTCACCGGAAGCCCTGCTGCTCTGGTTGCCGATCGCTCGACGCTGACGGGTAAGCACCTGGCCGCATACGTGAGCTGACCTCACTTTTGCGCGATTGACCCGCTTCGCACGCCCCGTGCCGTGTTCACTTTACGCTTGCACCATGAGCGATCTCGCGTTCGGAATCGTAGCCATCGCAGTGGGCGTGCTGTTCTGCTTTCTCGGTGCTGTCGTACTGCGCGCAGCCATCACGATCTGGGGCGCATTCGTGGGCTTCTCGCTGGGAGCCGGAGTTGTGGCCGGCTGGCTGGGCGAGGGCTTCTTGGCTGGCACCGCCGGCTGGGTGGTCGGTGTGATCGTTGCCGTGCTGTTCGCGTGGCTCGCCTACGCCTACTACGCGGTTGCTGTTCTCATCGCCGTGGCGTCGCTGGGTTTTGCCACCGGCGTGGCCGTGATGGCGGCGCTCGGCATCACCTGGAACTGGCTGGTCGTGGCCGTGGCAATGATCATCGCGGTGCTGATCGGAATCGCGGCATTGAGCCTCGACGTGCCGTCGATACTGCTGGTGGTGCTGTCGACGCTGGGTGGCGCATCGGTCGCCGTTTCGGGCGTGATGCTCATCGTGGGAGTTCTGAGTCTCGCCGACTTCACCGATTCTGCAGCCACCTCATACCCGGCCGCAGCCGGTTGGTGGTGGACGGCGCTGTACCTCGTCCTGGTCGTGGGCGGCATCGTGGTGCAAGGCCGTGCCTCGCGCAAATGGCAATCCCAGGCCTGGGACGCTTCGGCGAAGTCGTCGGCAGCTTGAGCCGGGCCGATCCTTGCGCGTCGCGGGCTGATCCCGCGACAGTCCCATGTGACCGATAAGCGACATTATGTCAAAACGGATCCGAATGATCCACGCTACCCGACCCGTCGACCACGCAGCACACGCCGGACGATCATCGCGCTGGCGAGCACGCCCGCACCTGCCAACACCCAGAAACGCTTGCCGAAGGCGGGCCTGGTCGACTCCGGCGCGGCTGCCGACGAGCCCGCCAGGAATACCTTTCCGGCACTGCCGTCGACGGTGATCTGGTCACCGGTGTGGATCATCCTCGTCGCATCGCCGGTACCTAGCACCGCCGGTATCGCGTACTCGCGTGCCACGATCGATCCGTGGCTCAGGACGCCGCCGATGTCGGTCACCACCCCGGAGGCAATCGCGAACAAGGGCGTGTAGGCAGGCGTGGTGATCGACGCCACCAGCACCTCCCCGGCTTGGAACGTCGAGAAGTCCTCGGGACCCGTCACGACCCGGGCGCGTGCGGTCACGAGTCCCCCACTGCCACCCGTGCCGCTGAGCACTGTCACGTCCTCGCCACTGGACTTGGCCGGATACATCCATTCGAAGGCGTCCATCAGCTTGTTTTTCGGCAGGTACTGAGGGGGGCTCACTTGTCGTTGACCACGAGCCCTGGCCTGCCGTCCGGCGATCTGGTCAGGTAGCCCCTCCGGCATTTCGCCGTACCCGTCGAGTGCCGCCGCGCACCGTTGCACCTCGGCCAGGCTCAGCCAGCAGGCATCCATCGCCTCGTCGATGGCACCGGCGGACACCAGCCTGCCCCCAAGCTCCCGCAACAATCGACGAGCCGTCGGCCAGCCCAGCCCCATCGCCGCCAGAGCGTCTTCGCGAAGCGGGCCGAGCCGCTGCGCCCAGCCCAGCAACTGCGAGATCCGGCTGCGCAACGGTCCGTGCAGTCGCCCGAGCAGTGTGGCCGTCACCTCATCGCGTTTCGCGATCAACTCCTGCTGCCGACGGTAGGGGCCTGCGGCATCGTTGGCCAGATAGAAACGCAGACTCTGCTCAATCGGCGACGGGTCGTCCGCGGCCACCGGATTGACGAAGTCTAGGTTGAACAGCACGTGACCGTGGGCGCCGAGATAGTCGCGGAACCGCTGCGTCCACTGGTGCCAGACCTCATCGTCTACGCCGTCCGCTGGCCGGCTCCCCAAGATGTCTACATCGTCACTTGTCAACGCCGCTTTCAGCGCAGCCTGCGGGGCCGCCCACGCAGCCAGATCGAAGAGCGCCTTCTCCGCGCGAATCGGTTCGGAGTCCGATCCCAGCAAGAAGTCCTGGGCGCTCGGCTCCCCCTGCCTCTTCAGCCGGTGGCGCCCATCAGCTCGTCCATCATCCGGTCCAAGCCTGCCGGCACGGCACTGGCCATCAGATCGGCGAACAGCGGCGTCAACGGGTCGGGCAACTGCTCGGTGATGCTCGCCCTGAAGTACAGCCCTCGGGCCGGCATCGGCCAATCCTGCGGTATCGGGCCGGTTCTGGGCGGCAAGGCGGTGATCGGACGAGCCTGCACGATGCTGAACTCGCCGCCGGCGCGCACCCATTCGATGTCCTGGGGCTTGCCGAAATGCCGTTCGATGGCCGACCCCAACTCGGCAAGCCGCAACGCCTCCGCGTCGCTCAACACGGCCGCATGCCGCTCGGCCTGAGTTGTCGATCGGGTGAACGTGCGCGAACCCGACCGGTCCTCCTGCGGATCGATGCGCAAGACCTTGTCGGCGACCTGGTTGCCGATGATGCGTTTCGTGGTGGTGTCGACGGTGATCGTATCGGTGTCGACCAGTCCCGAGACCACGGCCTCGCCCAGCCCCCAGGCCGCGGTGATCACGGTCTCCTCGGTGCGTCCGTTCGCCGGGTTCGCGGTGAACATCACGCCCGCCGCCTCGGCGGGCACCAGCCGCTGGACGACGACCGCCAGCGCCAGGCCATCGTCCGAGACCCCGTGCTCGGCCCGGTAGCGGACCGCCCGATCGGTCCACAGCGACGCCCAGCAGTCCTCGATTGCTCGCAACAGATCGTGCTCGCCGTTCACGTTGAGATAGGTGTCCTGTTGACCGGCGAAGCTCGCCTCGGCCAAGTCCTCGGCTGTTGCCGAGGATCTGACGGCCACCGCACCATCACCGAGCCGCCGGTAGGCCGCGCACACGGCGTCGGCCAGCTCGGCAGTCATTCGGTCATAGCCGGCGGTCGTGACCACAAAGCCGTCCGGCACCGGGAACCCGGCCCTGACGAGTTCTCCCAGATTGGCGCCCTTGCCGCCTGCCACGGGCAGGTCGTCGCGGGTGAGTTCGTTCAGCCAACGAATCTCGTTCACCCGGTCAGCATAGGCTGCTCGGGCCAACGTGAGCCCGCCGGATTCCTGCGGACTGTGCCGCTCTGGTGGTCCATGAGCAAACACCCTCGTCCGACATGTCAAAATATACGGTGGCCTCGCCATGGCGAGTTTCACATAAACCACGTCAAGAAAAGAGGAATCGTCATGCCGCTGAGCGAAGACGACCGCAGATTCTTGGACCTCGCCATCGAGCAGGCCCAGATCGGCTGGGAAGAAGGTGGCGTCCCGATCGGCGCCGCTCTGGTGCACAACGGCACGGTGCTCGCCGTCGGCCGCAACCGCCGCGAACAGCTGGGCAGCGCGATTCGCCACGGCGAGACCGACTGCATCGAAAATGCCGGACGCCTGCCGGCCAGCATCTACCGTGAGTGCACGCTGTACACCACGCTCTCCCCCTGCTATATGTGCGCCGGCACCGCGACACTCTACGAGATCCCCCGCATCGTGATCGGCGAGAACCGCAGCTTCCAGGTCTCCGAGGAATGGCTGAAGTCGAACGGCAAGGAGCTGGTCGTCGTCGACGATCCGACCTGCATCGAGCTGATGACCAAGATGATGACCGAACGCCCCGAGATGTGGGCCGAAGACATCGGCGAGGACGCGTGAGCACCGAACTCACCGCAGCGACGACCGAACCGAAGACCGTCGATCCGGACTATCCGGTAACCCCGGTACCCGAGCACGCCCGCAAGAGCTTCTTCTCGCTCGCCGTGGTGCTGCTGGGCTTCACGATCTTCACTCCGACCATGCTCGCCGGCGCGTCGCTGGGCGAAGCATTCGGCCTGCGCCGGCTACTCCTGGTCATCCTCGGCGGTTCGGTCGTGCTCGGCAGCTATGTCGCGGTTCTCAGCTGGATCGGCGCTCGCACGCGTCTCACCACCGTGGTAATGGCCCGCTATACCTTGGGCACCCGGGGCTCGAAGCTCGCGTCCATTCTGCTCGGCGGTACTCAGATCGGATGGTATGGCGTAGTCATCGGCACGATCGGTAGCCTGACCGCACAAGCCTTCGGCTGGCAGTCGTTCTCCGCCAAAGCCGCGATCATGATCGTGGTCAGCGCTCTGATGTGTATCACGGCCTGCTACGGCTACCGCGGCATGTACTGGGTCTCTCTGGTCTCCACTCCCCTGATCCTGATCCTCGCCGTCTGGGTGACCTACCGATCGCTCGCCGAGGTGGGCGGCTGGGCAGGCCTGGCCGCGATCCAGCCGGACTCCACGATGACCCTGGCTGTCGCGATCACCACGGTGGTCGGCACTTTCGCCTCGGCCGGCACTCAGGCACCCAACTGGACAAGATTCGGACGCACCGGCAAGCAGGCGGTCTTGGCCGCACTCATCGGATTCCTGATCGGCAACGGTCTGATGATCTTCTTCGGAGCCGTGGGTGCCATCACCTTCGGCGAGGGCGACTTCGTGCTGGTGCTCTACGATCTCGGGCTGGTCGGCTGGGGGCTCTTCCTGCTCTTCGGGAACCTTTGGAAATCGAACGCCGACACCGCCTACGCATTCGGCGTGGCCGGGGCCGAGCTCTTCGAGAAGCAGACCAAGATCCCCTTCGTGGTCGGCGGATCCATCATCGGCACCGTGCTCGCTCTGGCAGGCGTGGACGCCCATCTGCCGCAGTATCTCAACCTGCTGGGCACGTTCATCCCGCCGCTGGGCGGGGTCATCATCGGCGACTACATCGCCCGTTGGCGCACCACCCAGATGCCGGTGGGCGAAACTCTGCCGAAGTTCAACACCATCAATCTGGGCAGCTATGCGATCGCGAGCCTGTGCGCCTGGTTCTCGGGCGTCTTCAGCCTCGGCATCCCGCCGGTCATCGGCATCGTGGTGGCCATCGCCCTCTCCTGGCTGGGCTCGCGGCTCCGGCCGCGCCCGAGCGTCGGCAATTGAGCTGGTAGACCGCATTCAGGCAGCAGACTTTTTTGTTACAAAGGAGTGACAAAAACACGGGCCATGGTCTAACATCTGAATAACTGTTCACATGTTGCAATAATGGTGGAATGCAGATGCCCGAGTACGACGAGATCACCCGCGTGGCAGCCCTCTTCAAGTTGCTGGGCGACCCTACCCGCACCAGGCTGCTCTATGCGCTGTTGGACGCGGGCGAACTCTACGTCAGCGACCTCGCCTTGGCCACCGGCACCGGCGAATCCACAGTCTCCCAAGCCTTGCGTCTGCTGCGAGCCTCCGGCGTGGTCACGGGCCGCCGCGATGGCCGCAAGATCTGGTACCGGCTCTCCGACGATCACGTCCGGGAGCTGCTCGGCATCACGCTCGAGCACACCACCCATTACGCCCCCGACGACGAGGAAAGTTCATGAGCGGGCACTCCCATTCGCATTCGCACTCCCATGCAGTCTCCGCCGCGGGCAAGCACCGCTCGCGGTTAATCATCACATTCGCCCTGGTCGCGGGGTTCTTCGTGATCGAACTTCTGGCGGCGCTCGACTCCGGATCGCTGGCGCTGCTCGGTGACGCCGGACACATGGCCGCAGACGTCGTCACCCTGGGCGCGGCGCTATTGGCGGTTCACCTGGCACCCCGCCAGGACAAATTCGGACGCCGGACCTTCGGCAACTACCGTGTCGAGGTCTTCGCGTCCGGCCTTGCCGTGCTGATCATGCTGGCAGTCGCCGTCTTCATCACCATCGAGGCGATCGGACGCTTCGGCCATGCTCCCGAGCCGGCGTCCGGGACGATGTTGGCGGTCGGAATCCTCGGCTTGGTGGTCAACATCATCGGCATCCTGATGCTGCGCGGCGGCTCCGCGGAGAGTCTCAACATCAAGGGCGCCTATCTTGAGGTGCTGGCCGACGCGCTAGGGTCGGTCGGCGTCATCGTCGCTGCCGTTCTCGTCGGCCTCACCGGCAGCTCCTGGTGGGACACCATCATCGCATTGGGAATCGCTGTGTTCATCGCGGTGCGAGCCGCCATGCTGGGCCGTGAGGTGCTGCGCGTCTTGGCGCAGTCCGCTCCCCCGGGCGTTGAGCCCGCCGAAATCCAGGCTGCGCTGGAGAGTCTTCCCGGCATGGCCGAAGTACATGATCTACATGTCTGGCAGCTGACATCGGGAATGGATGTGATCTCGGCACATATCGTGACCACCCGGCCCGACACCATGCTTGCCGCACAGCGCCTGTTGCGCGACGACTTCGGCATCTCGCACATCACGCTGCAGTCGGAGTCGGCAAGCCGCGAAGAATGCGACCACGCGGGTTGGTGATCCGAGCGCAAAACTCACAGCAACTGTCTACCGGGGTCACGGTTCGGGAGACTACGCTCGATAGTCGTAAGGGTTGGCGAAAGGCAGGAATCCATGCGAACCATGCCGAGACTCACCCGGGCATACCGAAATGCTCGATTGCTCGAGATCGACTCGTCGTCCAAGATCGTGATTTTCAGTGACTCGCACCGCGGCGATGGTAGCTTGGCCGACGAGTTCCACAAGGACCGTGACATCTTCGAGGCGGCGTTGCAACACTACCTCGACGAGGAGTTCACCCTCATCGAGGCGGGCGACAACGACGAGTTGTGGGAGTACTCGAAGTTCCACCACATCCTCAAGGCAAATCCCGAGGTCTTCCAGCTGATCCGCCAGTTCCACCTCAAGAAGCGATATATCCGCATCTACGGCAACCATGACATGCAGTTGCGCGACCCCCAGTATGTGCGTGAGCACCTTTACCTGCGTCTCAACCACGTGACCGGGCGTGCCGAGCCTCTTCTCGACGGCACGAAGGTGGAAGAGGCCGTGCTGCTGCGCCATAAGGACACTGGTCAGGAGATCCTCACGGTGCACGGGCATCAGGGCGACTTCCCCAACGACCAGGCATGGCGGGCGTCAATGCTCACCTTCCGCGTCTTCTGGCGGCATCTACACGCACTGGGCATTCATAGCCCGTCCAGTCCGACCCGTAACAGCTACCGGCGCCACAAGGTGGAACGCAACTACGTTCGCTGGATTCTCGAGCACGGAACCGCGCTGATCTGCGGACATACCCACCGCGAGCGCTTCCCGATGGGCGACGATGCCCCCCTACTTCAACACCGGTGCGTGTCTGTTTCCCGACTACATCACCGGACTGGAGATCGAGAACGACACCATCAGCCTGGTCAGCTGGCAGATTATAACGGATCCCAATGGCTACCTGCATGTGGCGCGCAGGACGATGGCCGGGCCACTTGCCCTGGCGGACTTCGATTGGCATCCGCAGCCCGGCAGGCACCGCCGGCCGGGAAAGTCACTGGACCAGTCGCAGCAGATCGCGCAGGCGTCCACGCACCCGAGCCTCGGTTGAGCCGGTCTCATTCCTCGGCGTCGGGATAGCTGTCCAGCACCCGGCGGCGCGTGCGCACGACCATGATCGCGGCGAACACCCAAACGAGCAGCTGGCTCGACATCGCGATGCGAAAATCGTCCGGGCTGGGGTTTGGTCCGCCCAGGAAGCCGAGCAGCACACCGATGGCGGCGACCACGAACAGCCCGGCCGAGAAGCCACCGACGATGGCGACGCCGGTGGCCGTGCCTATCCGGTGGGCCGGCACGTAGCTGCGGTTGATGTCGAAGGCGATATTGGACGCCGGTGGCGTCGCACCCATCATGATCAACAGCAGCACCAGCAACCAGTGAGGGGCGGAGCCTGGCCAGATCAGCACCGCCGCCCAGACCACGGCGGCGATGGCGACGATGATGAGAGCCAACCAGACTCGCCAAGATGCGAATCTCCTGGTCAGCATGCCCACGAACGGTCCGATGACCATGCTGGAAATGACCAGGATGGTGAACAGGATCCCGGCCTGAGCATCGCTTTGGCCCTGCGCCGAAGTGAGATACGGAAAGCCCCACATCATCGTGAACGCGATCGGCGCGGAGGCCCCCAGCATGTGTACGAAGAAGGCCAGCTGAGCGGCCGGCATCGCCATCACCTCGCGCACCCCCGCGAACACTCCGCCACTGCCGCGCGAGGTCACCACAATTCCGGGCGGCGCATCGCGCACGGCGATGACATTGAGCAGCCACGCGAGGAAGCAAACCGCGGCCACCGCCAGGAAGGCCGGGGTCCAGCCTTGATCGGTCAAGATCATCACGAGCGGCACGGCTGACAGCCATTGTCCGGCCTGCCCGGCAACAGCGGTGATCTGGGTGAGAACCGGAACCTTACCGGGCGGAAACCACAGCATGATCAGCCTGATCGACGAGGAGAAGATCAATGCATCGCCGCCACCGATCAGGACGCGGGCGACCAATCCGAGCGGGAACGATGTCGCGAAGGCGAGCCCGACCTGGCCCACGGTCATCACGCCGAGTCCGATCGCAATCGACATGCGGCTGCCCAGCCGGTCGAGCACCGCGCCGGCAGGAATCTGCATCGCCGCGTAGACCCCGGCCTGGACTATCACGAAAACGCTCATCGCTCCGACCGGAGCAGAGAACTGCTCGGCGGCCGGAATGGCGGCAACCCCGAACGAGGTGCGCGAGAACATCGCCGCGATGAACGCGACCGTTCCGGCTATCCAAACGATCCAGGGGCGCCAACCACCTGCGTTGGCCTGAGTCATTGATATCGAGCTTTCTCCTGGATCGGGTGCAGCACACCGAGTCTATGACCCGCTCAGCGCTTCTTGTACAGCGACTTCGATTGGTAGACCGGCTCGCATGTCACCTGGACGCCCAGATTGCGGAAGATCGCTTCGTCCACTGACCCGAGAATCACCGACGAATGCACATCGCAGCCGCGCAGCTGAGCGAGCTCCGCCAGCGCACGACGAGCGTTCTCGTCCGAATTGGCGCTCACGGACAGGGCGATGAGCACCTCATCGGTGTGCAATCGCGGGTTGTGGCTACCCAGATGCGCGGTCTTGAGCGTCTGGATCGGCTCGATTGTCTCAGTCGCGAGCAGCTTGACATCGGGATCGATACCGGCCAGTGCCTTGAGTGAGTCCAGCAGCATTGCCGAGCAGGCCCCGAGCAGCGGCGAGGTCTTGCCAGTGATGATGCGCCCATCGGGTAGTTCGATGGCGGCGGCCGGATTCTTCGTCCGCTTCTCCATGTCGAGCGCGGGATTCACGACCGGACGGTCCTGCTTGGTGAGGTTCAGGCTGCTCATCAGCAGCGCGATGGAATCGGACTGGGTCGGCTCGAGTTCGTCACGGCGTTCGGTCACCAGCGCCTTGTAGTAGCGGCGGATGATCTCCTGTTTGGACGCCTCGCGGCAGGCCTCGTCGTCGCTGATGCACAGCCCGGCCATGTTGACGCCCATATCGGTGGGCGACTTGTACGGGGAGTGTCCGAGGATCTGCTCGAAGAGCCGGTTGAGCACCGGGAAGACCTCGACATCGCGGTTGTAGTTGACCACCTGCTCGCCGTAGGCCGCCAGATGGAAGGGGTCGATCATGTTGACATCGTCCAGGTCGGCGGTGGCGGCCTCATAGGCCATGTTGACCGGATGATCGAGCGGCAGATTCCAGATCGGGAAGGTCTCGAACTTGGCGTATCCCGAGGTGAGGCCGCGCTTGTAGTCGTGATACAGCTGGGACAGGCAGGTCGCCATCTTGCCGCTACCCGGCCCTGGCGCGGTCACCACCACCAGATCGCGGGTGGTCTCGATGCACTCGTTTCGGCCATATCCCTCGTCACTCACGATGAGCGAGACATCGTTCGGATAACCCTTGATCGGATAGTGCTTGTAGACCTTCAGTCCGCCGCGCTCCAGCTTGCGCCTGAAGCGCCTGGCCTGCGGGTTGTTGTCGGTGACGTGCGAGATGACGACCGAACTCACGTACAACCCGTAGGAGCGGAAAGCGTCGATCAGCCGTAGTACGTCGGCTTCGTACGAGATGCCCAGGTCAGCACGCACCTTGTTGCGGGCCAGGTCGAGTGCGCTGACCACCACCACGACCTCGACCTCGTCGGCGAGTTGCTCCAGCATCACGATCTTGTTGTCGGGCGTGAAGCCGGGCAGCACGCGCGAGGCGTGCATATCGTCGAAGAGCTTGCCACCGAATTCGAGGTAGAGCTTGCCGCCGAACTTGTTGCGCCGCGCGATGATGTGTTCAGTCTGAAGAGCGATGTACTTGTCTCGATCGAAACCCACGGCGTGCATTGCCCTCCCTACAGGTGCGCTAACGGCCAGATCATAGCCGGTCGTCACCGACCGCCACTAACCAAGGACGCTCCTAAACGAATGCCCCCAACTGGGAGACGACGATCGAGATCGTCACCAGACTGACCAATGTCGTCGCCGCGACGATCGCCGCAATCGACTCGGCGTCCTTGTCGTACTCGAGCGCCAAGAGGAATACGTTGACCGCGGTCGGCATCGACTGAGCCAGCATGATCGACTGCAGGTCCTGCCCACGCAGGCCGAGCAGCCAACAGACTCCCCAGGCCAGCAGCGGCGCCGCGGCCAGCTTCAGCACTGTCGCGGTGAGCACGGTCTTGCCGAAGCCTATCCGCTTGCCGTAGCCGAGTTGAATGCCCAGGGCGATCAGGATCATCGGAACCGCGGCGCTGCCGACCATGTGCACCGAGGTGTCCAAGCCGGCGGGCAGCTCGACTCCTATTGCCCGGAAGACAGTCGCCACCAGAATGGCCCAGAGCACTGGCAGCTTCACGATATTCGCCACTGTGCCACGCACAGTAGGCGCGACTCCGAAGAGCACCGGACCGACCGTCCAAATCAGCACGATAGAGATCATGAAGATCACGATCGCCCGGTCCAGACCCTCCTGACCGAGGGCCAGCAGCGCGATCGGCAGCCCGAAATTGCCGTTGTTTCCCAACAGCACCGAGGCCACTACCCCGTTACGCGCCGGCTTCGCAAGGATTCGGACGGCTACCGCGGCGACCAGGCCCAGCACCAGGGTGGTGCCCAGGTAACCGAGCGCGAGATGCGCGACGTCTGTGGCGGAGACCGAGGTGTCCATGATTGAGCTGAAGGCAAGCGCCGGCGTCAACGCGTAAAGCTGGATCTTGTTCAAGCTGAGCTGGTCGATGGTGAATCGCCGGGCGAGCAAGAATCCGACTCCGGCGATGACAAAGACCGGCAGCATGACCTCGAAGAGAGCGGTCAGCATGCCTGACACCTTAGGGCAGTTGATCGAACTTGAATGCCGGTGGGACGCCGGTGGGACGCTGCTCCGAACCCGCCGATAGCCTGACCTATCGGACAGTGCCCACCTACAGTGGATGCATGACTGATCTCACTCCGCTCAACGAGGACTTCTCGTCGGCATTGGCCATCGTTGCGCACCCTGACGATCTCGAATACGGCGCGGCTTCGGCGATCGCCCGCTGGACGGCGCAAGGAAAGCAGATCGGCTATCTGCTGGTCACTCGAGGTGAGGCCGGGATCGACGCGATTCCGCCGAAGGCCTGCGCGCCGATCCGGATGCAGGAAGAAGTCGAGGGTGCCGCGCTGGTCGGGGTAAACGATGTCGAATTCCTCGATCATCGTGACGGCATGATCAGCTATGGGCTCGAGCTGCGCCGCGATATCGCGAAGGCCATCCGTGAGGCGCAACCCGATCTGGTGATCACCATCAATCATCACGATCAGTTCGGTCCCGGACGTTATAACCAGGCCGATCACATTGCTGTCGGACGGGCGGTGATCGATGGGACCCGGGACGCTGCCAACCGCTGGGTCTTCCCCGAGTTGCTCTCCGACGGGTTGCAGCCGTGGAAGGCGCAGCGCATCTTGGTCTCCGGCAGCCCGCAGGCCGATGCATTCGTCGATGTCACCGCGAGTTTCGATGCCGGGGTCGCCTCCCTGGCCGCACATCGCTACTATCTTGCGGGTCTCGGCGAACACGCAATGAGCGACCCTCGTATCTTCCTCGAACAAATAGCCAGCTCGGCCGGCGAGCGGGCGGGCGTTCCACTGGCTGTTGGGTTCGAGGTCATCGAACTGTGAGCACAGGCATCGTCCCACCGCCCATTCCGGACGAGCAGAGTCCCGCCTGGCGACCACTCTGACGATGGAACCGATAGCTCGTATTCACAGCGCCTTTCCCGCCAAGTTTGGCATTCCACGCCAGGCCGGACTGGTTCCCGGACTTGCCGCCGACGTTGTCTTTGAGCCACCGTTCCGCAACCCGGACGCCATCCGCGGCATCGATGGGTTCAGCCATCTGTGGCTGATCTGGGAGTTTTCAGCTGCCATTCGCGAGCAATGGAAACCGACCGTTCGCCCGCCGCGTTTGGGTGGCGAGCGGCGTCTCGGTGTCTTCGCCACCCGCTCGCCATTCCGGCCGAATCCGATCGGGCTGTCGTCGGTGCGCCTGCTGGGCGTTCGCTTGGACGCCGCGCTGGGCCCGTTGTTGAGTGTGGGAGGCGCTGACCTGATGGACGGCACCCCGATCTTCGACATCAAGCCCTATATTGCGGCCGACATGCATGCCGATGCGGCGTTCGGCTTCACCACCAGCAATTCTGACTATCGCCTGCGGGTCGAGATCGCGGACGATCTGCTTGGCCAGGTGCCCGAGGATCAGCGAGCGAGCTTGCTCGGGGTACTCGCCGAGGACCCGCGTCCGGCCTATCAGGACGATCCGGACCGCCTCTACGGCATGGGCTTCGCTGGATTGAACGTGAGATTCCGGGTTGCCGATCGCGTGCTGAGGGTCTGCCAGATCGAACGGTTGAGCTAGGGGCCCAAGGACGCTAGCTCAGCTCGCGGCTGCCGCTTGTTGGGACGCGATGATGTCGCGGACCGCCTTCACCGCCCAATCCCGCTTCCAGAGCACACGTTGTGCCCGGTATCGCCGGCGCCAGCCGACCTCGGGGGCCAGTTTCTTGCCGAATCCGACTTCCAGCGCCAGGCCTCCCAGACAGGCTGCGCGAGGCGAAACCCGCTCTGGGTCATGGATCGCGGCGGACGCCAGATCGCGGGCGCTCGTCAGAGGCGGAACATTCATCACCTGGTACCGGGGGCCGAGCGGCCCACCCGGGGTGGTTTGCAGCAGCCACCCGGCACGGAGCAGATCGCCGAGCGATTGATCGAGATAGAACCTGCCGCCCGCCTGAATGATGCGAACGGGGCGACGGTCGGCGTGGGTACTCAGCACCCGCAGCAGCGCGTCGAGCAGGGGATCATCGACCGGACGTGGATCGAAGAGGTGCACCTTCTTGCCGACCAGCGCGATCCGCTCCTGCATCGCGAGTTCGGCCAGCGCAGCACCGACTGCGGCCAGCTCCACGTTGGAGCGGGCACGAACGCGTCCGGAGCGTGGGTCGATCGCCAGCAGCACGATTTGATGCACCAGATTCCCGAAGAACTCCATGGCTCCGAGCCTAGAGGTAGGCAGTCACACGCGTTGAGCACCGGACTTGGCGTCCGCCCCGGGACTAGGCGGTCCACGATGGACCGTTGACCGCTTCATCGCACACCGTATCGAATCTTCTCTTGCATTCGAACTTTCGTTCGACTAGACTTTCGATATGAGAACACCCCCAGATCTGGACGAAGTCTTCCGACTACCAGCCGCCGCGTTGAACACGGCAAGCGTGCAGCCCGTCTTGTCCGGCACCCTCGCCATCGAGCATGAGTCAAACAGCGACATTCTGGACGCGATCGACCACGCGCACCACCAGTTGATCGCAGCCGAAATCG
>NZ_JAVTWX010000114.1:0-5030 GCF_032229645.1 Brooklawnia sp. | reverse complement strand
GCGCTGGAGGCGGCCGGGCGTCCCGGTTACCCGGTCGGTCACCTGAATGCGGTCTGGCTGTCGACAGCGCTGCCCGGTTTGCAGATCAACGAACCCGGAGCAGCTGCCGCAGCGACCGCTTCGTTGGCGACGCAGCCTGGGACGGCACAAGCCGAAGAGCACTCACTCGCCGGGCGCATCCGCCGGATTCGCGACCACGGCGGGGTCTGCTTCGCCGACCTGACCGACCGCGGAGCCGGCCTGCAACTGCTGCTCGACGGCGCCAAGATCGGTCGCGTCCGGCTACGGGAATTCTCGCGGCTAGTGGATTCCGGTGACATCATCGAGGCAACCGGGCGGTTGGGCAGATCGCGCAACGGCACGCCATCCCTGCTGGTCGACAGCTGGACGATGCTGGCCAAGGCGACACACCCGGTGCCCTGGCAGGGCTTGGTGGATCCGCAAGCCCGGGCCAGGAACCGCTCTCTCGATCTGCTGGTCAATCCTGGCGAGCTCGATCTGCTGCTCGCCCGCAGCCGGGGTATCTCCGCGGTCCGTCAGACGCTGCTGGACGAGAGCTTCTGCGAGGTCGAGACACCGATCCTCGGCACCACCAACGGTGGAGCCACCGCGCGTCCGTTCCGCACCCACATCAACGCCTACGACACCGATCTGGTGTTGCGCATCGCACCCGAGCTATCGCTGAAGCGGCTGCTGGTGGCAGGCATGGGTCCGATCTTCGAGATCGGGCGCAACTTCCGCAACGAGGGCGCCGACACCACGCACAACCCCGAGTTCACCGTGGTCGAGGCCTACCAGCCGCTGGCCGACTACACCGATATGCGGCTGCTCACCCAGCGCATCATCCAGAACGCAGCAATAGCCGTGCATGGACGACCCGTACTGCCGCTGCCCGATGCGTCCGGTTCGGTGAAGCTGACCGATATCAGCGGCGATTGGCCGGTGGTCACCGTCACCGAGGCGGTCTCGGCGAAGCTCGGTCGCGAGGTCAGCGTGCATACCGATCTGGACGAGCTGATCGAGATCGCCCGCGATCTGGAGATCGACCTCAAGGAGGGGCTCGGACCCGGCGCGGTGCTGGAAGAGCTCTACGGGGAGCTGGTCGAGCCAGCGACCATCATGCCGACCTTCTATGCGGATTTCCCGGAGGAGAGCTCGCCGCTGACAGCCCGTCATCGCAGCAAACCGGGGCTCGTCGAGCGCTGGGATCTGGTGGCAGGCGGCATGGAGCTCGGCACCGCCTATTCGGAGCTGGCCGATCCGCTGATCCAACGCTCACGGCTGACCGAACAGTCCTGGCTGGCGGCTCAGGGCGATCCGGAGGCGATGGAGGTGGACGAGGACTTCCTCGGCGCCCTCGAACTCGGCATGCCACCCACCGGTGGTCTGGGCATCGGGCTGGACCGGCTGATCATGGCGATCACCGGCACCGCCATCCGTCAGGTGCTGACCTTCCCGTTCGTCAAGCCGGTCGGCAGGTAGCCCGCTTGACCTGGCTGTGGTCACCTTGATCGGGTGGTTCTGGGGTCGCCGCCTTGGTCGGGTGGTTGGGGTCGCCGCCGCTCGCCCAAAGAATAGGCTCGCTTACCGGCGACCCCAACCACCCGTTTTCGTCTTCGACCAAACAGTTAGGGCATCGATGAGTAGGCGCTGTTCCGAACCGCAGCAGACAGCTCGTCCGAGAAGCCGCCGCAAGAAAAAGTCCCTGGCGGCGCGCGGCTGGCTGCCGAACCAGCATGGCGCCTGGGCCATGCTCGCCGTCCCGTTCATCGTGGGCGTGGTGCTGGCGTCCAGAGCCGGCAAACCCCTCGAAGCCTGGCTGGTTCCGCTTGCCATCGCCGAATTGTCCGCCTACCTCGCGTTCAATGTGCTCGGACTGTGGCTGCACGCCGCCCCGGCGCGCCGCGAGGCATTCCGCACGCCGATGATCGCCTACGGAGCGCTCACCGGTCTCGGCGCAGCCCTGGTGATCGTGCTGGGTGGCGCCTCGTTGCTGTGGTGGCTGCCGGTCGCGGCGCCGCTGATGGCCTGGGCGGTGTGGCAGGCGTCGCGCAAACACGACCGCTCGGTCACCAGCGGGCTGGTCACCGTCGCACTGGCGGTCGGGATGGGTCTCGCCATCGGTTTTCCCGACCCCAGGGAGCTGATGGCCGGATCCTCCGGCAGCTGGGCCGGGTTGGCGACCTTCGGGGCCCTCTTCGGCTATTTCGGCGGCACGGTCTGGCACGTGAAATCGTTGATTCGCGAGTGGGGCAACCCGCGGGCCAGGCGGCAATCCATCGGATGGCACGTCGCGTTCACCGCCCTGACCACGGTGGCCACCGTCGCCGGGCTGCTCAACCTCGGCTGGCCGGTCTTCTTCGCCGTCTGCACGCTGCGCAGCTGGTGGCTGCCGCGGCTGGATCATCGTCCCAAGCCGCTTCGCATCGGCATCTTGGAGATCGCGATGAGCGTAGCGGTGCTGATCGTCGCCCTCGCCTGAAGCCTGAAACAACCAAGCCGAGGAATCTTCGTCCGGAACAGCGGTTTTCCGGCGAAGCAACCGCTCGGCTCCCGCGCATCGCCGCAGCCCGCTAGCGTAGTGACCGTGCCACGTTTCGAACCTTTCAACGCCATCCGCTACGCCGCGGACGCCAACTGGGATCAGGTCATCGCGCCGCCCTACGATGTGCTCTCCGACGACGACGTCACAGAGCAGAACAATCGCAGCAGGCACAACATCACCTGGATCGATGTGCCCCGCGGCGATTCCAGTCGCTACGACATCGCCGGTTTCCTGCTGAAAGAGTGGCTCGAGAAGGGCATCCTGATACACGAGGAGACGCCCTCGTTCACCATCTACCGGATGGATCTGATAGATGCGACCGGCGCCAAGCGCACCATCTCGGGCGTGCTCGGCGGCCTTGAGGTCGTGGACGAGGGAGCCGGCGGGGTGCTCCCGCACGAGAGGACGACCAAGAAGGCCAGCACCGACCGGCTCGACCTTACTGTCGCGACCGGGGCGAACCTCTCGCCGGTCTGGGGACTCTCGCTCGCGTCCGGACTGACCGAGGCGCTGGCCGCTCCCGGCGAGCCGATCGGTCAACTGGTGGTCGACGACGTCACTCACCGCGTCGAGCGGGTCACCGATCCGGCGCGGGTTGCCGCGATCAGCCAGATCGTCGGCTCCGACGATGTGCTGATCGCCGACGGTCACCACCGTTACGGCATCTCCCGGGTCTACCGCGACATGGTGCGCAAGGCGACCGGACGCAAGGACACCGCCGCCGAACTCACATTGACCTTCATCAACGAGCTCGTGGACGACCAGCTGTCGATCGAAGCCATCCATCGCATCTACGACGGCGTCTCCTTCGACGAGCTGAAGAAGGATCTGTCGGGCAGCTTCATCATCGAAGAGATGACCGAACCGCTCGGGCCGCAGACCCTGGCCGCAATGGCCGCGACCGGGCGGCTGGTGCTGCTGGATCCCAGGGGACGCCCGAGCTGGCTGACGCCGCGTCAGGGAGCCTTTACCGGTGTCCGCGCGCTGGATGGAGCCTGGCTGGAGCACGCCCTGGCGGGCAGCAATGCGCAGGTCAGTTATCAGCACGGCCTGGACGAGGTACTCGCCGAGCTTTCGGATGCCGGCACCGGCCCATTCGGCAGGCATGCCGGCGCGATACTGATTCGTCCTACATCGCTGGCAGAGATCGAACGGACCGCTCGCGAAGGCCTGCTGATGCCTCCGAAGTCCACGTTCTTCACGCCGAAGTTGCGCACCGGACTGGTGATCCGTCCGACCACGCGTCTACCGAACACATGACCGCCAGAGCCGGACGAGCCCAGCCAGGTCTGACCCCGACCCCGAGGTCCGCCGGAAGTTGCGGACCGATAGCCTTTTCAACGTCACATTTCAACGAGGAGGGTTCATGTCTGGCCGCATCCAGCACCCGGCATTCGCAAGCAAGGTCATGAGTGCTGCGGACGCCGCAGCTCTTGTTCATCCCGGAGCATCGATCGGATTCTCGGGCTTCACGGGCGCCGGCTACCCCAAGGAGTTCCCGGGTGCCCTGGCGGCGCGCATCAACGAAGCCCGCGGCCGTGGCGAGGATTTCACGATCCGCATGTTCACCGGTGCCTCCACCGCCCCCGAACTCGACGGTGTACTCGCGGAAACCGGCGGCGTCGCCCTCCGCGTGCCGTACCAGTCCGATCCGTCGATGCGCAAGAGCATCAATGACGGCACCACCTCATACAACGATGTGCACCTGTCGCACACCACCAAGCTCGTGCGGATGGGCTTCTACGGTCACCTCGACTTCGCGGTCATCGAGGCCACCGCGGTGACCCCCGAGGGCGAACTCATCCCCTCATCGTCGGTGGGCGCGAACCGTACCTACCTGGACGAGGCCGACAAGATCATCGTCGAGGTCAACTCGTGGCAGACCGAGGACCTCTACGGCATGCACGACATCTACTACGGCATGGAGATCAAGCCGCGGCGCGAGCCCATCCCGATCAACCATCCCGGTGACATCGTCGGCCAGAAGACCTTCAAGGTCGACCCGAGCAAGATCGTCGCCGTCATCGAGACCGACGACCCCGACCGCAACTCCCCCTTCAAGCCGCTGGACGACGACTCCCGCGCCATCGCCGGCCACCTGCTCGACTTCCTCGAGCAAGAGGTCAAGGCACACCGGATGCCCGAGCACCTCTGGCCGCTGCAGTCTGGCGTCGGCAACATCGCCAACGCGGTGCTGGCAGGTCTGAAGGACTCGAAGTTCGAGCACATGACCAGCTACACCGAGGTCATCCAGGACGGCATGGTCGACCTGATCGACGCCGGCAAGATCGACGTGGCCTCGGCCACCGCGTTCTCGCTATCGCCCGAGATGGCGCATCACATGAACGAGCATGCCAAGGACTACCACGGCCGGATCATCCTGCGCCCGCAGGATGTCTCCAACCATCCCGAGGTCATCCGTCGTCAGTTCGTCATCGCCTGCAACGGCATGATCGAGGCCGACATCTACGGCAACGTGAACTCG
>NZ_JAVTWX010000113.1:1310-5032 GCF_032229645.1 Brooklawnia sp. | reverse complement strand
CTAACTACATGCGATTCACACTGCCTGGCCCTGCTGAATCGATTTAGCGACCCGATTAGGCGCCTATCGCATGTAGTTTGTCACGCTCACTCACAGGCCCCGGCCGTGCTCGGTGTGCTCCTTGACCGGAATCATCGCCGCCAGGCCGATCAGCAGCACCACCACGATGCCGAGGATCCCCCAATACTGCGTGTTCTGCTGACCGGTGACGCGTGCCCCCAGCCAAATGGCGACCCCGAACAGCGCCGGTGACAGGAAGGAGACCACGCGCCCGGTGGTCGCGTAGAGACCGAAGACCTCGCCGGACTTGCCCTGCGGGATCAGCCTTGCCAGGAAGCTTCGGGACGCCGATTGCGCCGGCCCAACGAACATGCACATGATCAGGCCTGCGATCCAGAAGACCACCGCTCCTCGGTCGTGCAGCACGAAGATCACGGTTCCCATCGCCACCAAGGCGACGAGCGCGATCACGATGACCCGCTTGGGGCCGATCTTGTCGTCCAGCAGACCGAAGACGATGGTCGACAATCCCGCGACGATATTCGCGGCGGCCCCGAAGACCACCACATCGCCGCTGCTGAACCCGAAGGTCCCCGCCGCGATCACCGCGCCGAAGGCGAAGACACCGGCAAGCCCGTCACGGAACAGCGCCGAAGCGAAGAGGAAATAGACGGTGTGCCGGCTACTGGTCCACAATCGCCGGATCGTCGCGAACAATTCGGCGTAGGAGGCCGCCACCGGCGCCAGCCAGGTCCAGATCCAGCGCGGCTGCCTGTCTCGATAGGCCTCGATGCCCGGGATCGGGGGTCGCTGGGTGCGGGGCCGGTCGTGCAGGCTGACGAAGGTCGGGATGGTGAAGACCAGCGTCCACAGCGCGCAGACGATCATCGAGACGCGAATGTCCAGGCTGTGATCGCCTGTCACGCCGAACCAGCCGACCTCGGGCTGGATGAAACCGAAATAGATGACCAGCAGCACAAGGATGCCGCCGAGATAGCCCATGCCCCAGCCGAAGCCCGAGACCCGGCCGACGTTGGCCTCACCTGCCACCTCATCGAGCAGCGAGTTGTAGTTCACTCCGGCGATTTCGCTGATGATCGATCCGGCGGCGAGCAGGCAAAGCCCCAGCCACAGGTAAGCCGGTTCGGGTTTCACGAAGTAAAGAGCCGCCGAGATCAGCGCCAGCGTCCAGGTGAGAGCGCGCAACACCGTGACCGTGCGTCCGCTACGGTCGGCGGTCTGCCCCAGCACCGGGGCCGCCAATGCGACAGCGAGCCCCGCGATCGCGGTGGCCCCCGAGAGCGCCTGAGAGGTGAAGTTCGTGTCGCCGAATGACGAGCTGGTCAGGTAGACCGCGAAGACGAACGTGATGATGACGGTGTTGAACGGTTGGGTACCCCAGTCCCACATCGCCCAGCTGACGATCCTTGTCTTGGATGTCTGCTTGGCACGTCCGAGCGCGGTCGCCGGTTCTCCGGATGCCGAGGATGCCGATGGGGCGTCGGCGGCCGGGGCCGTGCTCACGCGTCGATCCGATCGTCGTCGAGTTGATAGGCGCCCTCGATGATGAACTCCTTGCGGGGCCCGACCTCATTGCCCATCAGCATCTCGAAGGTCCGTTCGGCCTGCTCGGCATCGTCCACCGTCAGCCGCCGCAGCAGCCGGCGACGCGGATTCATGGTGGTGTCGGCGAGCTGATCGGCGTCCATCTCACCCAGGCCCTTGTACCGCTGGGGCTCCTTGAACGACTGGCCTTTCTTGGTGAGTTCGGCCAGCTTGCGCTGATACTCAGGATCCGAATAGGTGTAGATGTACTTCTCCATGCCGCGCTTCGGGTTGATCAGCTCGAAGCGGTGCAGCGGCGGCACCGCCGAGTAGACCCGGCCCGCCTCCACCATCGGGCGCATGTAGCGAAAAAAGAGGGTGGCCAGCAGGCAGCGGATGTGGGCGCCGTCGGAGTCCGCGTCCGCCATGAAGATGATCTTGCCGTAGCGCGCTTGGTCGAGATCGAAGGTCTTGCCCGAGCCTGCCCCCACCACCTGAATGATGGACGCGCACTCGGCATTTTTCAGCATGTCGGCGACGCTGGCCTTTTGGACATTGAGGATCTTGCCGCGGATCGGCAGCAGCGCCTGGAACTCGGAATTGCGGGCTCGGCTCGCGGTGCCGAGCGCGGAGTCACCCTCGACGATGAACAGTTCGGCGCTGTCGACCGAAGGCGAGTGGCAGTCCTTCAGTTTGGGCGGCAGGCTGGACGATTCGAGCGCCGTCTTGCGGCGTTGATTCTCCTTGTGGACGCGAGCCGCCGCCCTGGTACGCGACGCGTTAACGACCTTTTCCATCACCAGGCGAGCCTGTGGGCGCTCGGCGGCCTTGGTGGAATTGAGGAAGCCGCCGAGTTCTCTCTCGACGACCTGGGCGACCAGCCGGGAAACCGGCGGGGTGCCCAGGGTCTCTTTGGTCTGGCCCTCGAATTGTGGTTCGGGCAGCCGGACGGTGACGACGGCGGTCATGCCCTCGAGCACGTCGTCCTTGACGATGTCGTCGCCGCTCTTAAGCAGCCGGGTGCCGTCGAGCCCCGACAGAAAGGCCTTCAGCAGGCCGCGTTCGAATCCCTGCAGGTGAGTGCCGCCCTTGGGTGTGGCGACGATGTTCACGAACGAGCGTTCGACCGTCTCGTAGCCGGTGCCCCACCGCACCGCGATGTCGATGAACAGATCGCGCTCGACGTCGGTGGGGGTCATGGCACCGTGGTCGTCCAGCATGGGGACGGTTTCTGTGAACGACTCGTGGCCCTGGATGCGGATCACATCGGTGACCGGCGGGTCGTTGGAGAGGTACTCGGTGAATTCGGAGATGCCGCCGTCGTGCTTGAAATCTTCGGTCATCGGCTCTTCGCCGCGTTCGTCGGTGACGACCAGTTCGAGCCCCGGCACCAGGAAGCTGGTCTGACGGGCGCGTTCGGTGAGGTTGCCCAGGGAGAGTTGGGCACCGGCGAGGAAGATCTGCCGATCCGGCCAGTAGCGCACCCGGGTCCCGGTGCGGTCGCGCGCAACCTTGCCGATCTTGCGCAGTCCGTGTTGAGGGGTGAACCCGGCGTCCGGCCCGTCGCCGTCGAAGATACCGGGGGCGCCTCTGCGGAAGCTCATTGCCCAGGTGGCGCCGTTGCGGTCGACCTCGACGTCGAGCCGGCAACTCAGCGCGTTGACGACTGAGGCGCCGACGCCGTGCAGGCCACCGGCCACGTTGTAGTTGCCGGTGCCGAACTTTCCGCCGGCGTGCAGCTTGGTGTAGACGACCTCGACCCCGACCAGGCCGGTGCGTGGCTCGATGTCGACCGGGATGCCACGTCCCTGATCGGAGACGAAGACGGAGCCGTCGGCGAGCAGTTTGATCTCGATGGAGTCGCCGAATCCGGCGAGGGCCTCGTCCACCGCGTTGTCGATGATCTCCCACAGACAGTGCATGAGCCCGCGGGTATCAGTTGATCCGATGTACATGGCGGGGCGTTTGCGGACCGCCTCCAGCCCTTCGAGGACGAGGAGGTTCTTCGCCTCGTAGTCACGGCTCGGGGCCGCATTCGACGAGCTGGTGTTACGGCGTGGTGGCACGGGGTCGAGCTTACAGACGATTGAGCTGAGAGCAGCGCAAGCTCGCTTGCGGCTGCCGAGGCGATTGAAGTCTGGACGAGCAAGGCGAGTACAGACGATTGAAGCGAGTGG
>NZ_JAVTWX010000113.1:0-1210 GCF_032229645.1 Brooklawnia sp. | reverse complement strand
CGAGGCGATTGAAGTCTGGACGAGCAAGGCGAGTACAGACGATTGAAGCGAGTGGGCTGCGAGCTTGCTCGCGAGTCCCGAGGCCAGCGCCCGGATTGTGTAGGAATAGGGCCCAGCACGGGCGATGAACCTACACAATCCGGCGCCGGCGGCTCGGCGCCAGACCTTGAGCCAGCCTGTAACGTGACGGCAACGCGACAGAGACCTGTCTTCTACCGCGAACGAGTAGGCTGGCAGCACGGGAACAAAGTCAGCCGAATACATGTTGACGAAACGACCGGCAGTACCCCCGGAGAGTGAGGAGATTAAGTTGAACGCGACAGTCATGAGCGATCAGCAGTTGACCGCAGCAGATCGCTGCGACCGCTGTGGTGCGCAGGCCTACCTTCGCGTAACTCTCGAATCGGGTGGCGAACTGCTCTTCTGTGCACATCACGCACGCAAGCATTCCGACAAGCTACGGCAAGTCGCCCTTCGCATTCACGACGAGACCGACAAGCTGAGCTGATTCAGTCTTAGGACCCTTAGCAAACGACGGCGACCCGGCTCTTCCGAACCGGGCCGCTCTCGTTTGCTAACGAACTGGCGACATAAGGGCCTGACGAAGAATTAACGCGTCGAGTGGCGGTTTCGCTCGTCGCGATCAGGCGCCCGATCACCGAAGCGACGCGCAGCGGTAATGCTCTGGAGGGTCCTAACTCAAATTCGCACGACCGACAAAGGAGACGGAAGCCGTGAGCGAACAGCAGGCCATCGACGCCGTGCGCGCGCTCGGCCTCGAACAGACCATCACCCGTCACGGGCCGGTGGGTTCCCTGGCAGAGGCGGCCAAGCTGCGCGGCATCGAACCCCGAGGCATCGTCAAGACACTCGTTGTGCGCCGCGGCTCTGGCGATTATCTCTTCGTCCTGGTGCCGGGTGATCGCACCTTCAGTTGGCCGAAGCTGCGCGCGCTGCTCGGCGTCAACAGACTGTCGATGCCGGACGCGAACACGGCCTTCGAAGTCACAGGCTATGTACGCGGCACCATCACCCCGTTCGGTGCCAGTCACGCCTGGCCGGTCATCGCGGATGCTTCCATCATCGGACACCGCATTTCGATGGGCGCAGGCGCTCCGGGGGTGTCGATCTCACTCGATGCGGACCAGATGATCGCCGCGCTGCACGCAACCGTGGCCGATATCAGCGATCGATCATGAACTGGCCCGAC
>NZ_JAVTWX010000112.1:0-5127 GCF_032229645.1 Brooklawnia sp. | reverse complement strand
AGGCCGGGGCGACCGCCGACATCGAGATGGCCTACACCCTGGCCGACGGCGTGGAGTACATCCGCGCCGGTGAGTCGGTGGGCCTGAAGGTCGATCAGTTCGCTCCGCGGCTGTCGTTCTTCTGGGCGATCGGTAAGAACTTCTTCATGGAAGTGGCGAAGATGCGCGCGGCCCGCATGCTGTGGGCTCGCCTGGTGCGCCAGTTCGATCCGAAGAACCCGAAGTCGATGAGCCTGCGCACCCACTCGCAGACTTCCGGATGGTCGTTGACCGCCCAGGATGTCTACAACAACGTGGTGCGTACCTGCATCGAGGCCATGGGCGCAACCCAGGGTCACACCCAGTCGCTGCACACCAACGCGCTCGATGAAGCCATCGCACTGCCGACCGATTTCTCGGCTCGTATTGCCCGTAACACCCAGCTGTTCTTGCAGCAGGAGTCGGGCACCTGCCGCAGCGTCGACCTGTGGGCGGGTTCGGCCTACGTCGAGAGCCTGACTCAGCAACTGGCCTATAAGGGCTGGGATCTGATCCAGGAAGTCGAGCAGGCCGGTGGCATGACCAAGGCCATCGAGGCAGGCATCCCGAAGATGCGTATCGAGGAAGCGTCCGCGCGTACTCAGGCACGTATCGACTCGGGTCGCCAGCCGATCATCGGGATCAACAAGTACGTCTTGGATCAAGAAGATCCGCTCGACGTGCTGAAGATCGACAACCGCGAGGTGCGCGCACAGCAGATCGCCAAGCTTGAGAAGCTGCGTGCCGAGCGCGATTCCGAGGCTTGCAAGAAGGCTTTGGAGACCATCACCTGGGCGGCTGCCAATCCCGATCCGACCGATCCCGATCGCAACCTGCTGAAGCTGTGCATCGACGCTGGCCGCGCCGGTGCCTCGGTGGGCGAGATGTCGGACGCTCTGGAGAATGTGTTCGGGCGCTACACCGCGCAGATTCGGACGATCTCCGGGGTCTACTCGAAGGAGTCCGGAAGGAGTGCCGCGATGGAGGAGTCGCATGCCCTCGTCGAGGAGTTCGAGGAGCTCGAGGGTCGTCGTCCGCGTATCCTGATCGCCAAGATGGGTCAGGATGGTCACGACCGCGGCCAGAAGGTGATCGCAACCGCCTTCGCCGATCTCGGCTTCGATGTCGATGTAGGCCCCCTGTTCCAGACCCCGGAGGAGGCTGCGCGGCAGGCGATCGAGGGCGATGTTCACGTCGTCGGTGTTTCGTCGCTGGCTGCCGGTCACCTCACGCTGGTTCCGGCACTACGCAAGGAACTCGACAGCCAGGGTCGTCAGGACATCATGATCGTCGTCGGTGGCGTCATCCCCGAGCAGGACTTCCAGGAACTGCTGGATGACGGCGCCGTGGCGATCTATCCGCCGGGTACCAACATTCCGGAATGCGCAAAGGATCTGCTGCAGTCGATGATCGCCTCGGCGCGGGACGGTAATGCCTAAACCGATCAATGTCGCGGCACTGATTGATGGTGTCAAGGGTGGTAACCGGGCCGCATTGGCCCGGGCCATCACCCTTGTGGAGTCCCGCAAGCCGGCGCATCGGGCGCTGGCGCGGGAACTCCTGCGCGAAGTCACTCCGCTTTCGGGCAAGGCGATCCGCCTGGGTTTGTCTGGTGTACCAGGAGCAGGCAAATCGACTTTCATCGATGCGCTGGGCTGCCAGCTGATCGATGAGGGTCACAAGATCGCGGTGCTGGCGGTCGACCCGACCAGCTCGGTCTCCGGTGGCTCTGTGCTCGGTGACCGCACCCGGATGGGCGCGTTGGCACAATCGGACGAGGCCTTCATCCGGCCGTCACCGACCGGACTTCACCTGGGCGGTGTGGCCAGGGCCACCCGTGAGGCGATGCTGCTGGTCGAGGCCGCCGGCTATGACGTCGTCATCGTCGAGACGGTCGGCGTCGGTCAGTCCGAGGTCGCCGTGCAGGGCATGGTCGACACCTATCTGATCCTCATGCTGGCCCGTTCTGGTGACCAGTTGCAGGGCATCAAGAAGGGCATCTTGGAACTCGCGCATGTGATCGCCGTCAACAAGGCGGACGGGGACAATGCGGGCGAGGCTCGAGTGACTGCCCGCGAGCTTTCCATCGCGATGAAGTTGGTCGCCACCGATGCGGATCGTCGCGTCCCGGTGCTGACCTGTTCCGCGTTGAACAAGATCGGGCTCTCCGAGGTCTGGCACGCCGTGCTGGATCATCGTGAATATCTCGAATCGAAATACGGTCTGTCGAATTACCGCGCTGCTCAGCAGGTCGAGTGGATGTGGAGTCAGACCGAGGCCGCTGTGATGGATACATTGCACAGTACCCACAGCATGCGATTGCTGACGCGTGACCTGGAGTCTCAGGTGCGTGCCGGGCATCTGAATGCGATGGACGCGTCTGCTGAGGTGCTACGAGCCTTCGCCGCGCAGGTACCCCAAATGGACTGGGCTCAGCCGGAAACCCGGTAACAAGACCTTACAGAGTGAAGCGGGGCCCGGTGGTCGAGGGCCCCGCTTCACTCTGTGTGTTCGGCTTGGCTCATGGGATCAGGCCTTCCGGAATGATGCCGGTAAACGCCAAGGTGAGCAGGACGAGACCGACAATGACGGCCAGCCAGTCCTCGCTGATGGAGAACTTCCCGGCTGCATCAGGCTGGTCTATTAAGTGTGTCGAATTGGCCGGCCCAGCCGGCGACGGTTTTTCCAGCGGGCCGCGAATTTGGGTTGTAGTCGGGCATGCGGGATAGCTCAGGTGAATATGTTATCGTCGATTCATGATGACGCCCGGGTGTGGCATTGAATTCTGTGGCGGCGCGCTACGCGCCCGCTGTTGTTGCGCCCGCTGATTGCCCTCATCCCCCCTTCTCAAACCCCAGACGGGTTCAGCCACCGACCGGTGCCGCAGGCACCGTTGTCGGCAAATTCTGTGAGGAAATCATGACGACTACCACGAACCGACCCCAGCGATCCGAAGGACAATGGGCGATCGACGGGCGAGCGCCCCTCAACCCCAACGAGGTCTTCAAGGAGGCCGACAACCCGTTGCATGTGCGTGAGCGCATCGAGCGGATCTATGCGCGGGAGGGCTTCGACTCGATTCCCGACGATGAGCTGCACGGCCGGATGCGCTGGTGGGGGATCTACACCCAGCGCAAGCCAGGGGTCGATGGCGGCCGAACGGCCAGCATGACCCCCGAGGAGCTGTCCGACCGCTACTTCATGATGAGAGTGCGTCTTGATGGCGGGGCGATCACGCTTCGCCAGTTGAGGACGCTGGCCGACATCTCGGACGAGTTCGCGCGCGGCACGGCCGATATCACCGACCGGCAGAACATCCAGTATCACTGGATACGCATCGAGGATGTGCCCGAGATCTGGCGGCGCCTGGAGGCGGCGGGCATGCGTACGACAGAGGCCTGCGGTGATTCGCCGCGAGTCATTCTCGGCTCGCCGGTGGCAGGCGTCAGCGCCGAGGAGATCATCGATCCCACCCCGGTCATCCGCGAGATCGTGAAGAAGTACATCGGGGACGAGGAACTCTCGAATCTGCCGCGCAAGTTCAAGTCGGCCATCACGGGCCATCCAAGTCTCGATGTGCTGCATGAGCTCAACGACATCTCGCTGGTCGGAGTCGTGCACCCCGAACTGGGCCCCGGCTACGACCTGTGGGTCGGTGGTGGGTTGTCGGTTGCGCCACGGCTGGCCGAGCGTCTCGGCGCTTTCGTGCGTCCCGATCAAGCCGCCGAGGTTTGGTATGCGACGATCCGGCTGTTCCGCGATTACGGCTACCGACGGCTTCGCGCCAAGGCCCGCCTGAAGTTCTTGCTGGCGGCATGGGGGCCGGAGAAGTTCAGGCAGGTTCTCGAGACCGAGTATCTGGGGTATGCCCTGGCCGATGGACCCGCTCCGGCGCCGTCCACGCTGCCAGCCGATCACATCGGTGTTCACCGGCAGAAGAACGGACGCCACTATGTCGGGCTGGCGCCCACCGTCGGCCGGGTTTCCGGCAGCATCTTGCGCGGGCTGGCGGATGCGGCCGAGGCGGCCGGTGGCAGGCGGATCAGGTTCACCCCGCATCAGAAGGTGCTCGTGCTCGACGTGCCGAAGCGCGGTCTGGAGACGCTGATCGACGAGGCCGCCAGGCTCGGCCTCTCGGTGAATCCGAGCCCATTTCGGCGCGCGACCATGGCCTGCACGGGCATCGAGTACTGCAAGTTCGCATTCGTTGAGACCAAGGCGAGCGCGGCGGCGCTGATCGCCGAACTCGAGCACAGACTCCAGGATGTGACGCTCGACCCGCCGATCACGCTGCACGTCAATGGCTGCCCGAACTCGTGCGCGCGCATCCAGGTTGCCGATATCGGTCTCAAAGGCCAACTGCAGAAGAATGCCGACGGCACCGATGCCTTTGCTTTCCAAGTCTTCTTGGGCGGCGGGCTGGCGTCCGTGGAACGCGACGACGCCGGACTGGGGCGTACCGTGCGCGGGCTGAAGGTGACGGCTGACGATCTGGCGGACTATGTCGAGCGCATCACCCGGCGCTTCCTGGCCGACCGGGAGCCGAGTGAAACGTTCGCCGATTGGGCGCACCGCGCGGCCGACGACGACCTTCGCTGAGTTACTGAGGGGCGTCCTTGGGCGCGACCGCGAAAGTGGTGGCTACCGCCTGAACGCAGTAGCCACCACTGCCTCAGGTATCAGGCCGTGCGCTCCAGGGGAAGGTCTTGCGCGTCTTCGAATCTGCGTCCGAAAACGGTGTGGCCACGCACCATGCCTGCTGCGAGAGTGTGCGCCGTCTGAGGATCGATCAGCAGAAACTCGCCGCCGCCGCGGTTGCTTCCATAGTCTTCCGCGAGGATCGGCGCCGCCAGGCGCAAGCTGACCCGTCCGATCTCATTGAGGGACAGCGTCCCGGCCTCGACGGCGGAAGCCGTTTCGAGGTCGAGGCGGCTGCGCACCTCCCGCACTATCGCCTGCACGGTACGGGTGGAGTGCTTCAGCAGCACCCGCTGACCCTTACGCAGCGGAGAGCTGTCCATCCAGCACAGCGTGCCGTCGATAGCCACGGTGGGTTCGGGTGCGTCATCGGCCGAGCTGATCAAGGCCCCGCGAGCCAGATCGAACTCG
>NZ_JAVTWX010000111.1:0-5258 GCF_032229645.1 Brooklawnia sp. | reverse complement strand
CCACACAGTCCACCGGCCACTACCCGGTAACCATTCAGAACTACGACGGATACATCGAATCCAATAAGGGGGCCGTGGTCGAAGAGACCTACGACAAGGCACCCGAGCGAATCCTGGTGTATTCGCAGCCTGTCACCGAGATCCTCATCGGGCTCGGCCTGCAAGACAAGATCGTCGCGACGGGGCATGCGCAGAGCCCGGTCTATGAACCCTATGCCGACATCATCTCGAAGATCCCCACGTACGAGGTGAATCCCGACGGCAACTATCCGATCAAAGAGGTCATGCTCTCGTACGATCCCGACATCATTGTCGGCTGGGGCAGTTCGTTCCAAGACGGCTCACTCGGCAGCGTGAACGAATGGCACGACCGCGGAATCCACACCTATATCTTCAACAACACCGTGCCAGGCCTGGGTGACCGCAAGGTGTCGTGGATTATCGACGACATCGAAAAGCTCGGCCAGATTTTCGATGTCGAAGACCGTGCAGACGAGATGATCGCCGATATTCAGGCGCGTCTCGATGCAGACAAGGCCGCGACCGCAGATATCCCCGATGCGGACCGTCCCGGGGTACTGACGCTGCAGTTCATGTACGAAAACGAGTTCACCGGGCGTTCTCTCACCGACCTCACTGCCGACATCATCAATCTCGCCGGCGGGACCTCGTTGGATGAGGGCGGCGGCTCGAAGCAGAGCATTGAGGTGCTGATCGACAAGAATCCGGACATCATTCTGGTCGTCAACCAGCTGACCAACCCGGCAGACAAGACCATCGAAATGATCAAGCAGAATCCCCAGTTGCAAAACCTCGAGGCCGTGAAGAACAACCGGTTCATGGTCGTGGAGCACGCGGCGTTCTACTGCGGATCGATGCGAACCATCGACGCAATCGACGAGCTTTCCGCGATGATGACTCAGATGATGAACCAGGGATAATCGCCCCGGTCGCAGGCTCATGGGCCCGCCGGGAGATGGTGGTATCTTCCGGCGCGTCCACCTGTTCCACGAATAGACACCACAGGCCGTCCAAGGACTCGCAGGAATACGTCAGTGATACAGCACCCGAAACTCGAATCAGGCCTACCGGCCGCAGCTTCTGCCGGCCCGATGTCGCCAAAGCGAAAACGCTTCCCGCTCATCCCGCTCGTCGTGGCAATGACGGTCATATTGGCGGTTTCGATGATCACTTCGGTGATCTTCGGCCCGGTGCACATCACCGCCGGTGAGGCGATCTCCACCGTCGTCAAGCACATCTTCGGCGTGGCTCCCAGAGATCTGTCCGGAGTTGCGGCCGGCGGCAATGACGACATCATCTGGAATATCAGGTTCCCGCGGGCGCTGATGTCTGTGATCATCGGCGCCGGATTGGCGCTGTCGGGTGTGGCGATGCAGGCGATCGTCCGCAACCCGCTGGCAAATCCCTACATCCTGGGCATCTCGTCAGGCGCGTCCCTTGGTGCCACGATGGGTATCCTGCTCGGCAGCTTCAGCTTCTTCGGACAGTATGGTGTGGCATTCGGCTCGTTCATGGGCGCTGTGCTGACCTCATTCTTCGTCTTCGCCATTGCGTTCTCGGGCACCGGCGGCGGCAATACGATCAAGCTCCTGCTTGCGGGCATGGCAATCAGCGCAATGTGCGCTGCCTTCACCAATTTCATCATCTACATGGCGAAGGACGCCGAGGGCATCCGCTCGGTCACCTTCTGGACGATGGGCAGTCTGACCAGCGCATCATGGAGCCTGCTCATCGTGCCGACCGTGACAGTCGCGGTGATACTGGTCTTCTTCTTGACTCAGTACCGCACGCTCAATCTGCTGTTGATCGGCGAGGAGTCAGCGACCGCGCTCGGGGTGAATGTGGTGCGGCGCCGCAAGATCTACCTGGTGGCCTCCGCGCTGGTCACCGGCGCCGTTGTCTCGGCAGCAGGCACCATCGGATTCGTCGGCCTCATCATCCCCCACGTGGTGCGGATGATGGTCGGGGCCGATCACAAGCGGGTGCTCCCGCTCTCGGTACTCGGTGGTGCGATCTTCCTCGTTTGGTGCGACGTTGTGTCGCGCATTGTGATGCCCGCCAGCGAACTTCCCATCGGCATCGTCACGGGGATGATCGGCGGACCATTCTTCATCTATCTCATGCTGACCAAGAGTTACGGTTTCGGGAGCGAATAGATGGAGATCAAGATTCGCGACCTCGATGTATCCATCGAGAAGACCGCTATCGTTCACGGCGTAAATGCAAATATCGGGCCCGGTGAATTCGTCGGCATCATCGGGCCCAACGGCAGCGGTAAGTCCACTCTTCTGAAGGCCATTTACCGGGTGCTTCAGCCACGCGCCGGCCAGATCTTCTTCGATGAGACGCCCCTTGCCGGGCTGAGTTTGAAAGAGTCGGCGCGGACGCTGGGCGTGATGACCCAGGCGAATCATTTCAGCTTCGATTTCAGCGTGCAAGAAGTGGTCATGATGGGACGGGCGCCCCACAAGAAGGCTCTCGAACCAGACTATGGCGCCGACTTCGAGATCGTGCATTCCACCCTAAGACAGGTCGGCATGGACGACCTCGCCGAGCGCAAATTCAACACTCTCTCGGGCGGTGAAAGGCAGCGGGTACTGATAGCCAGGGCGCTGACCACTCAGCCGGCGGCATTGATCCTGGATGAGCCAACCAATCATCTCGACATCCACTACCAGATCAGTCTGCTCGATATCGTGCAAGGCCTCGATATCGGGGTTTTCGCGGCTATGCACGATCTCAATCTCGCCGCTGCATATTGCACCAAGCTCTACGTCATTCAGGCGGGACGGATCGTTGCCTTCGGGACCCCGAAGGATGTGCTGACCCAAGAACTCCTGCGCGAGGTATTCCGAGTGACCACCGCGATCCACGAAGACCCGGTCACCGGCCGGATCAGCATCGTATTCACCGGGATCTGATCGGGTCAGTCCTCAGGTGCCGGCAGAGTTCCTTCGCGCCAGGCCTCGATGACCTGCGCGGCAATCGACCCCGGTCCCGGCAGATTCAGCCTGCCGGCACTCACCGCCTGGTCGACATCGGCACGGCTGTACCAGTGTCCCCACTCCAGCTCGACCTGGTCGACCTGACCGGACGAATGGCTGCGCGCGACGTAGGCCAGCATCAGCGAGCGCGAGAACGGCCACGGTTGCGAACCGAGGAAACGGCAGGCGTCGATCTTGAGCTTCGCCTCTTCAGCGACCTCGCGGTGCAGCGCATTCTCGGCGCTCTCGCCCGCTTCGATGAATCCCGCCAGGATCGACACCCTATTGACGGCCCAGACAGATTGATGGGCCAAGAAGATGCGGTCGTCTTGATCGAGGACCGCAACGATGATCGCCGGGTCGGTGCGCGGAAAATGCTCCCGGCCGCAGATCACGCAGACGGCCGCGAAACCACCGTTGATATAGCGCAACTGCCCGCCGCAGCGCGGGCAGAAGCGAGTGTTCTTGTGCCAGTTGAGCACCGCCAATGCGGCGCTGACCACCTGATATTGCAGATCGCTCAGCCGGCCGTCCCGGATCGTGATCCCGTCGATCTGCTCAACCCGCTGCGCGAACCATGACGCCCCGTGGACCCGGCCGAGAAACGCGATGTCGTCGCTGAGTTCACCGGTGGTCGGCACTCCGAACGGTTCGATCGTGAATCTGGAGTCTAAGTCGACCTGAAGCAACCGGGCATCGGCCTCGGCCCACGCGTTGCGGATGAGGTCCGGATCCCGTTCCTCAGCATCGCGGTCCAGCAATGCCCGACCATCCCAGGGCGGCAGATTGAAACGGGTGAGGCTCATGCTCCGAGGTTATCGTGTGCGGTGAGCCCGGCCAGCAAGGTGATCATCGAGCGTTCATCCAGCAGTCCGGGCCGTTCGATGTGATCGGTGAGAACGTGGTAGAAGACCGCGTCCACCCGATCCACCGGTATCTGCATGCTGTGCGCCCAGGCCATCCGATAGATCGACAACTGCAACGGGTCGGCCGGAACGTTCGACGTCTTCCAGTCGACGATCTGGTAGTCATGTGCGCCATCTTCCGGCGCCGCGAAAACCGCGTCCATCCTGCCGCGCACCTGCTGGTGGCCGATGGTCAAGATGAACGGTTCCTCAATGCGCAGCGGCGTCCGCCCTGCATAGCTGCCGCGCTCGAACGCTTCGGTGAGGTTGCGGAAGAGCTGGTCGGCAGCCCCCGAAGGCTCATCCGAGGGTTCGGCGTCGAAGTCGTCATCGAGGAACCCGGTCATGCCGAAGCGCATCTCCAACCATTCGTGGAAGCGGGTGCCGATGGTGGTGCGCTGACTGATCGGCCGCGGCATCGGACGCAACACCTGCCGGGCGAAGGCGGTCTGATCCCGGTTGGCCATCATCAACGCGGACGCGGAGATCGACGCGGGCAGTACGACCTCGCTGCGTGGTCGCCGCCGCCTGCGTTCGGCTGAGATCAGCATCTCGGCAAGCGCATGCCAGCTCTCCCCCTGCCGCCGCGCATCGGCGTCGGACGCCACCAGCGGTAGCTGATCGGCGGTCCCGGCTCGCTGAATCTGCCGGGCCGCGTCGCTGAGGGCCACTAGCTTGGCCTCGTCGATCGGCACCGGCCAGCGCTGATGCAATTCGACTCCGAGTAGCGGATTCGTCTCGGAGGCTGCGGCTTCGACGTCGACCCGGGTGCCCGGCGCCTGGCGGAGTGTCCGGAAGTAGTCCGAGGGCGCCTTGACGGTCTTGCGGCCCGGAAACCAGTAGTGGCAGCTGGCCACCAACTGCGTGCGCGCGCGGGTCACCCCGACATAGATGAGCCTGTCCTCGGCCTGCCGCTGCGCGGCCGCCAGTGCCGCTTTGAAGCCCTTGTTGAGTTCTGGAGTGCTCACCTCATCCAGCTGCGGAACCCACTTCGCGTCGCCGCGCAATGCCGCCGGCATGACACCGGCCTGGGTCGTCCAGTTATCGGTGGATTGCGTGCTGGGGAATGCGGCCTTGCATAGTCCGGGTAGGAAAACAAGATCCCATTCCAAGCCTTTCGAGCGGTGCACCGTGAGTAGCTTGACCGATTCGTCGCTGCTCGGAACCGCCCGGTCGAGGCCCTGGCCTTCGTCTCGTTCGGCCTCGAACCACGCGAGCAGGCCACTGAGCGCGCCATCCCCGTCGATGTCGACATACTCCCCGACAGCGTCGGCGAATCGTTCCAGCTGCCGGCCGCGTCCCGACGCGAGCAGATCGACATCACAACTCAGCTCCAGCGCTATGCCAC
>NZ_JAVTWX010000110.1:1397-5278 GCF_032229645.1 Brooklawnia sp. | reverse complement strand
GCACGGCCAAGACCGAGGAGAGCGAGTTCCAGAAGATCTACGGCCTCGGCGTGCTCGAGATCCCGACCAACAAGCCGATGATCCGCGCCGATCAGACCGACCTGATCTATCGCACCGAGGCCGCGAAGTTCGATGCCATCGTCGCCGATGTGGCGGAGCGTCACGAGAAGGGCCAGCCGGTGCTGATCGGCACCGCGTCGGTCAACAAATCGGAGTTGCTCAGCAAGCAGTTGAAGAAGGCGGGCATTCCGCACGAGGTGCTGAACGCGAAGCAGCACGCGCGCGAGGCGTCGATCGTCGCGATGGCCGGACGCAAGGGTGCGGTCACGGTGGCCACCAACATGGCCGGTCGTGGTACCGACATCATGCTGGGCGGTAACCCGGAGTTCCTGGCCGACCAACTCCTTCAGGAGAAGGGCATCGATCCGGTCGACGACCGTGAGGGGTATGAGGCGCAATGGCCCGCGACGCTCAAGGAGCTGAGCAAGCAGGCCGAAGCCGAGCACGAAGAGGTCGTCGAGGCGGGCGGCTTGTATGTGGTGGGCTCTGAGCGCCACGAGTCCCGGCGTATCGACAATCAGCTGCGCGGCCGTTCCGGACGTCAGGGTGACCCCGGCGAAAGTCGCTTCTATCTCTCGCTCGAGGACGATCTGCTGAGGCTCTTCAAGGGTGAAGTCATCGAGCGGGCCATGGTCTCGCTGAACGTCCCCGACGACGAGCCCATCGAGATGAAGATGATCACCCGGGCCATCGAGAGCGCGCAGAAACAGGTCGAGGCGCAGAACTTCGAGATGCGCAAGAACGTCTTGAAATACGACGATGTGATGAACCGTCAGCGCCACGCCATCTACGGCGACCGCATGAAGGTGCTGGAGGGCACCCGGGTCGACGAGCAACTTCGCGGGACGGTGGAGCGGGTTGTGCGGGCCGGCGTGCAGGGCTTCACGAGCGGCCTTCCCGATGACTGGGATCTCGACGGTCTGTGGGAAGAGATGCGCAAGCTTTATCCGGTCACCCTCGACCAGGACGACTGGGAGTCCGTCGACGACGAGACCGAGCTGGCGGACGCGTTCGCACAGAACGCGTCCGAGGCCTATGACACCCGTGAGGAGACCCTCGGCGAAGAAAACATGCGTGAGCTCGAGCGGCAGGTCTGGCTGACGGTGCTCGATCGCAAGTGGCGCGAGCATCTCTACGAGATGGACTATCTGCGCGAGGGGATCGGTTTGCGGGCCATGGCCCAGCGCGATCCGCTGATCGAGTACCAGCGCGAAGGCGCTCAGATGTTCGATCAGATGCGCGATGGGTTTGCCGAGGAGGTTGTCGGCTATCTGTTCAATATCGACGTTCAGGTCGTCCCGGACGCGCAGGCCGGGCCGCAGCTGACTGCCGAAAGCGCCGCAGCGACCGCGAGCAAACTGGGTGCCGTGAAACTGGGGGCCGGCTCAGGAAACGCGGCGGTTGCGGGCGAGCAGCCGGCTGCCTCGGCCACCGAGGGTGAGGCCAGCGCTGCGGTCGCGGTCGCCGACGCGCAGCAGGACGCTACGGTTTCGCAGGGCCAGACCCAGGCCGCCGTCGAGGGCCAGACCCAGGCCAAGCGGGCAGCCAAGGACGAGAGCACCCAGGCCCCGAAGCGGGCAGCCAAGCTGCGGGTCAAGGGCGTCGAGACCGCCGCAGATCCGAGCAAGCTCAGCTACTCGGCGCCCGACGAGCAGGGCGACACCGATAGGCGGGGCGCGACGACCAAGAGCGCTGACCCCTATGCCGGGGTCGGCCGCAACCAGCCGTGCCCCTGTGGTTCGGGCAAGAAATTCAAGATCTGCCACGGGCGCAATCCCCAAGCCGCCTGAGCCGATCGAGATCCGATACCGCTGCCCGGTACGGCCCTTAGCGGGGCGTACCGGGCAGCAGCACGCTCAGCTGCGGGCAAGTCCATCGTCCGGCCAGCGTTGTCAGGGACAGGGTCGCGCACAGTCGACCGGTTTCGAAGTCGAAGTGCAGCTGGCCCTCGACGCGCCCCGGTGAAATCTCGATGAGTCTGAGTCGGCTGAGACGGATCCGGGCGCCGCGGTGCTGCCGGATCCAGGCGGCGAGTCGGCTGCACTCGTCCACGGTCAGCCACTGGCCGAGTTGTTTGGCGTTGCGGCGCCCAGTGAGTGTCTCTGTCAGGAGCCGCGCCACACCGTGGGCGACCGCCTCGGCCTGCGGCGGTACGGGCTTGGACGAGTGCGGGCTCGCTGGTCCGAACTCGGCGAGCTCGTCCCAGCCATGCATGCTGCGGTGCTGATCGAGGACACGACGTCGTCCGGCGGCGAGGGGCGGGGTGAATTCCATGCTTCAGCATGACCCAGACGTTGCCCAGAGTGGTGATCAGTCGGCCAATCTGTGGAAAACTCTGCTCTATTCGGGTTCCGATGCCGAAGATGGCGGTCTGTTTGCCTACCAGTCGGCCAGGCTGTGGAAAACTCTGCTCCGTTGGATCGGGTGGCCGGCGGCGTCCGGAAGCCTCGGAGCACTGGCGCGATCTCATAAACTCTAGGCAGGGCTACGCGAGGAGGACCCGATGGCAGAGCGAGTGCTGGTGTGCGTTCCGGCGAATGCCGAACAGGCGCGTCAGATCGCCGGCGGTCGGACGATCGAGGGGCCGTTGCAGGCATTCACTGCGAGCCCCGCGCTCTATGAGACTTTCGGTTTGCAGCCGTCGGACGATGAGCAGGCGGAATACGCGGCGATGCTACTGGCAGGGCTTTGGGCGTTAATTCATCACGGGGAGAGGCTGGTGCTGACCGCCATGGTCGATTCGCGGACGCTGTGCCCTGGAGGTGAGGCGGCCAATGGCGGTGCGAGTCTTAGTGAGCTCGAAGCATCGTCGGTTGAGGCTTGGTTCAGTGACGATGACGGCGCTGCGCTCGACGCGGTCCGCGCAGCGGTGGCCGGCCTGAGCCTGGATGACGCCTGGGAGGATCCGCGGGTGCAGACGCTGCATGCCGAGCACGATCTGGCCTGGCATTCGGTCACCGAGTTGTCCAAGGAGGCATGATGCCCAGGGCGATGTGGGAAGGCGCGATCTCGTTCGGGCTGATCGTCATCCCGGTCAAGCTCTACGGAGCAACCGAGGCCAAGGATGTGGCGCTGCATCAGGTGCACGGGGCCGATGGCGGACGAATCCGCTACCGCCGGGTCTGCGAGATCTGCGGGCAGGAGGTGCCTTACGACCAGATCAATCGGGGGTATACGGCCGCCGATGGACGCGTGGTTGTCCTCACGAAGGCCGATCTCGACCAGTTGCCGCTTGCCAGCAAGGGAACCGTCGAGATCGCGACCTTCGTGGACGAGTCGGAGATCGACCCCGTCTATTTCGAGAAGACGTATCTGATTGAAGCCAACGGCGTCGGCGTCAAGCCCTATGTGCTGCTGCGCGATGCCTTGACCAAGACCGGCAAGGCAGGCGTGGTCAAGGTGGCGCTGCGCACCCGCGAATCGTTGGCATTGATCAGGCCGCGCGGGGAGCTGCTGGTCATGGACACGATGCTGTGGCCCGATGAGGTGCGCGATCCATCGTTTGCTTCACCCGGGGACGATGTGCGTGCCAGCGAAGCCGAGGTGGGCATGGCCGAGATGTTCATCGACCAGATGTCCGGACGCTGGGAGCCGTCCGACTACACCGACAGCTACCGGGCGGCGCTGGAGGAGTTGGTCGCGGCCAAACTCGACGGCGCGGAGATTCCCGAGGTGCCTGAGGACCACGGCAGTGGGGAAGTGGTCGATCTGATGGCAGCATTGCGGGCGTCCGTGGCGGCGGCCAAGAAACGCGGCAAGAGTTCGTCCCTGGCAAATGCTGAGGACGAGGACGCGGCCGTCGGCTGAGGGTGAGGCCGTTG
>NZ_JAVTWX010000110.1:0-1297 GCF_032229645.1 Brooklawnia sp. | reverse complement strand
CCGGTTTGTTCGGTGCCGCGTCGCAGTGGCTGCCGCAAGTGGCAGCGGCTGCTGGTTTGTTCGGCCCGTTGGGCAGGCGGCTGCCGGAAGTGACGGTGGCTACCGGATATTCGCTAGCGTGTGTGATTAGCGGCAGCCGTTGTGGCGGGAGCGGGCATTTCGCTAGCTGTTGGCCATTTGGGCAGCCCTTGTGCAATCCGCAGAATGAGCATTCCTCACGTGGCAATCTCAGAACCGTGAGTTTTCCACAGACAGGAAGTTCTTTGACCAATTCGCATGGCCATTTGCCGATCATTTGTGCATGAAGACAGATCGCTTCGCAGATTTGCGTGCCGGCGGGTATGAACGGCGTGCCGTAGAAAGGTTGGTTCGGGCGGGCGAGCTTCATGTCGTCCGACATGGCGGGTATGGGCTTGGCCGGCCGAGTCCGCAGCCGACGGAGCAGCACTGGGCATTATTGCGGACGACCGTGCCACTGCTCGGGCCGGATACGATCCTGAGTCACGCGTCCGCCGGCCTGGTCTGGGGTGTGCCGGTGCCTCACCGGCTGCTGACGCGGGTGCATGTGATCCGGCGAGCATCTAATGGGAGCGTTGGGCGATGGGTGCACAGTCATCGGCTCCCATTGGGTGCCGATGAGATCGAGACCAATGATGGGTTCACCGTCACGAACCTGCCGCGCACGGTTTCCGATCTGTGCCGCTTGGTGCGGCCCCACGAGGCCCTCGCCATCATGGACGCGGCCTGGCGAAAGCTCGGTTCTTTGGACGGGATTGCCGAGTGTGTCGAGCAGTCGAATCGACGATCGGGGGTGGGGAATGCCAAATGGGCGCTCGCGCATGCTGATCCGCTATCTGAGAGTCCGGGAGAATCGATCAGTCGTTACTGGATGATCCGGGCCGGCATTCCCATGCCGATACTGCAGTTCGAAGTGAGAACCAGCGGCGGCGCGCTTCTCGGACGAAGCGACTTCGGTTGGCCGGATCTTGGTCTGCTCGGTGAATTCGACGGCCGAATCAAGTATGACGACCTCGTGCCCGAAGGAATGACGGCAGCAGATGTCGTCATGAAAGAGAAACATCGGGAGAACCAGTTCCGAAGCGAGGGCTATTGGACATATCGCTGGGGCTGGAAGGAGGCGAACGACGGCCCGGCATTCATGTCCTATCTCTTGGAGAGGATCACGCGACGCGGCGCGGTGAGGTTGGGAGCCTGAATCCGAGCAAGCACCTGCCGGACGATGCGAGCGTCTTCGCGTAACGTGACGCTGCGGCTGCCGATGAGTTCGGCCCGGGGG
>NZ_JAVTWX010000109.1:15880-34071 GCF_032229645.1 Brooklawnia sp. | reverse complement strand
GCCGCCGAACGCGAGATCCGCATGGTCAAGATCCATCAGAAGGTCTCAGGATGCCACCGCACCCTGACCGGTGCGGTCGGGTTCGTCCGCCTGCGCTCCTACCTGGCCACCACCACCAAGCACGCCCGCAACACCTACCAGGTCCTCGTCGACCTGTTCAACGGCCAGGCCTGGACCCCAGCCACCACCTGAACAGTTACCCGGCGCCTACCACTATGCAACCGGGCCCGGCCCCCACACCGTTCAAGGTTTCATCGGCGCGACAGCCACCAGTGGGGCCCTTGGTGGCCTCACCGGCGGAGCAGGCGGTGCCGCAGGCCATGGGTTAACCGCTCTTGCTGGAAAACTTCCTATCGACAAACTCGGTGATCAGATCCCGGTCCCGACAGTTGACGACTATCTGCCTGGTTTGCCTTCAAGCGCGAGGCCATTAGAGGGACTGGGATCCAGCGGTCTTGATATTGCGCCTTCCTCTTTGGTGGAGCAGTTGGCAATGACAGAGGCACGGGCCAACCCAGAAGCCGGAACTATCATCAAGAGGTTATCTCTTGGGGATCCTCGCTGGCCTGCGTCAGAGGGTTGGGTAAAGGCGCAGCAGAAAATAGGAGATGTTACGATTCATTATGTCATGAATCCGGCTACGGGAGCAATCGATGACTTCAGATCTAAATAGGATAAATGCTATGCACGGTCGCGCAAAATATGAACCAGGAATTATTGCTGAGCTGGCGACGAACGACCCACTTAAGGTGTTATCGCTCGAACTTGTCGGTAAAGTAGACAGGTATCTCGATTATTCAGTGACAATCAGGTCTGGTGACTTTTCCGGGAAAAGCCGTTTCACAGTGATGAAAAGCAGTTTGAAGGAGTTTGCTGAAAACTTGTCGTTTTCTCGAGGTAGTGAGATCTATGACACTGATTCCGTAGGGTACATCAAAGTTGTGGGACCAGATCATCTGGGTCATGTTGCCGTTGACGCTCGTGTCGGCGGTGATCTAGATAATTATGCGCGAGTTCAGTTCAATACTGACCAAACCGCGCTACCTGATTTCACGAGTGGGCTTTTCGAGTTTCTTCGAATAGTATGGTGAATCGTGGCATAGGTCATGGCACTAAATAAGCTCTTCATATTTGAGGGTGTACTTGGGGTTTGAATCTGCCAGTTTCGAGCAGTGGAAGGTGGACTAATGAGTGATCTTCTTCATTTGATCTTACGCGCATCCACTGACGCACATCTCTGGCATGACGATAGCCTGACCAAGGAAGAACTTCTCGAGATTCTCGGTGTGGACAATGGGGTGGCGTTTGCGTCCGAACGGCTCGACCAAGCTATCGACGTGCGCGTTGTCGTTGTGTTTGTAGGGCCGGCCCCGGGTGACGGGGAGTTCGTGCTTGTCGGCCCAGGCGATCACTCCTCACTTCATGAACTCGGATCCGTTATCTAAGTCGATGCCTTGGATGGGGACGGGGGCGTGGGCGCGCATCCATTCCAGCCCGGTATGCACATGGATGTACGCGTTGTTGCGGATGGTGCGCAGCATCGTTCGCCCGGCGACCGGGTCGGTGCCGGTGAGGGAACCCGCTACGCGGACATCACTACGTGAGGCACGCGCTCCCGCTCCCGGACCTTCTAGGTGAGCGCGTTGTCCGGCTCCGAATCGTGGCGATAAGCTAGCCGGGCCGGCCGTCCGTGGCCGGAGCGAGGTGCCACGCGAAGCCGGTGAGATTCCGGCGCTGTCCCGCAACGGTGGTCCACCTGCCGCGCAGCACGCGCGGTCGAGGTGGCAAGCCCGGTCGACTGGCCCCCGCCCCCTGCAGGTCAGGTCCCCGGCTGAGGGATCGCAAGGAGTTTGAATTGAGCGAAGCTGCCCAGCCCGCCATGAATCCCCACCTTCTCTTCGGCATCGGCGTCGGCCCCGGCGATCCGGAATTGATCACCGTCAAGGCGGTCAATGCACTGCGCAGCTGCGACTGCGTCCTGGTGCCGGCCACCGAGGCGAGTGGTTCCGATTCCGGACGCGCCGAGACCATCGTGTTGGCTGCCTGTCCCGACGTTGCGGACCGCATCGTGCGCATCCCGTTCTCGATGGCCGATCGCAGCGGTGTGACCAAGCGGCGGGCGGACTCCTGGCAGGCGTCCGCCGATCAGGCCGTCAAGTCGTTCTCCGAGGGTGCCAGCCGGATCGGCTTCGCGACCATCGGTGACCCGTCGGTCTACTCGACCTTCAGCTATCTGGCGTCGTCGGTGCGTGAGCAGGTCGCCGATCTGCAGGTCGAGGTGATCCCCGGCATCACCGCCATGCAGGCGCTGGCCGCCGCCAGCAGGACCCCGCTCGTCGAGGGCGATGAGGTGCTGGCACTGGTGCCGTTGAAGAAGGGCATCGACTCGCTTCTTCGCGTCCATGAGGTGGCCGATACCTGCGTGGTTTACAAGGCCGGACGCCACCTCCCAGCGTTGCGCGACCATCTGGCCGAGATCGGCGAAGACGCGGTGGCCGGTATCAACGTCGGACTGCCCGCCGAGCAGATCAGTGCGGTCAGCGAGCTCGAGACTGCCCCGTATTTCACCAGCGTGCTGTGGCCCGCCAAGCGCAGCGGACGAGGAGAACGGCTATGACTCACAATCCGTCCGACCAGCCGGCGACCGCTGATGGCAGCGCGGGCTGCACCGTGATTCCGCCGTCAACCAAAGAGCCCGGCCAGGGTATGGTCGTCTTCATCGGCGCCGGCCCCGGCGCGCCCGATCTGATCACCGTGCGAGGTGCCCGGACGATCGCCTCCGCAGACATCATCATCTGGGCGTCATCCCTGGTCAGCCCCGAGATCGTGGCCGATCACAAGCCGGGCGCGCTGCTGGTCGACTCGGCCACGGCGTCCCTGGAGGACATCACCCCCTTCTACGAGCGAGCCAGAGACGAAGGACTGCTGGTGGCCCGCGTGCACACCGGCGACCCGGCCATCTACGGTGCCACCGCCGAGCAGCGCGAGCTGCTTCGCGAGATCGGCGTGGCCTACGAATCGATTCCCGGCGTCTCGGCGTTCTCGGCGGCCGCCGCGCGCAGCGATGTCGAGATCACCCTGCCCGAGGTATCCCAGTCGCTGATCATCACCCGGCTGGAGGGCGGCCGCACTCCGATGCCGCCGCGCGAGAACGTCCGCGAGTTCGCCGCTCACGGCACCACGATGGCGCTTTATCTCTCGGCGGCCCGCAGCCACACTCTGCAAGACGAATTGCTGGCCGGCGGCTATCCGCCCGGCACCCCGGTCATCATCGGACACCAGGTGAGCTGGCCGGACGAAGTGATGGTGCGCTGCGAACTCGATCAGCTGGCCGCCACCATGAAGGAACACAAGTTCTGGAAGCACACCGTGATCCTGGTGGGTCCGGCGCTCGCCGAGACCCCGATGGTCAAGCGCAGTCACCTTTACCATCCGGGCTTCCGCCACGAATACCGCGACGCCGACCCTGAGGCGGCCAAAGAACTCGCCGAAAAGGGGGCCCAGGCATGATCACCGTCTTTGGCTACATCGGCTCGCCCAGCGCCGACCTACGCGAGGCCGTCACCGATGCCGTGTTGGTCGTCGGTGGCCGCCGTCACCTGGACGCTCTGAACGTGCCGGAGGAGCGCCGGGTCGTCCTCGGACGTATCGGCCCGGCCATCGAGGCGCTGCAGGCGCTGCCCGATGATGCGAAGGCCGTGGTCATCGCATCGGGCGATCCGCTCTTCTTCGGCGTCGTCCGGCGCATCCGGGCCGCCGGACTCAAGGTGCGGGTGGTTCCCGCGGTAACCTCGCTGCAGCTGGCCTTCGCCGCGGTCGCGTTGCCGTGGGACGACGCGCTGCTGGTCTCGCTGCACGGCAACGATCCGGAGCCCGCGATCGATCTACTGCGTAGCCACCCCAAGGTCGGCCTGCTCACCGACGGCAAACACGGGCTTCCCCAGATCGTGGCGGCCACCGCTGGACTCGGCCGCAGCTACGTACTGGCCGAGCGCCTCGGCGAGGACGACGAACGCGTCCGCGTGCTGACCGAGGAACAGGCCCGCGAGATCACCGAGACTGCCCAGCCGAATGTGGTGCTCGTCCTCGCGCATCATCCCGATGACCCCGCCGCACTCGGCGAACAGACGGCAATCGTCGGCGGATTTCTGGCAGTAGGAGCACAGCCGTGAGCGAACCCATCATCGGCCAGGTGGCCAGCACCGCGACCAGCCAGGCCCGGGCGGACGCGATCGACGCGTTCCTCGGCGCCACCCGCCGGTACACGACATCGTCCGCAGAGGGCCTCAAGCAGGCCTGGGGCGAATGCGATCTGATCATCAGTCATCTCGCGCTCGGCGCCACCACCCGGCTGATCGCCGGGCTGCTGGCGAACAAAAAGACCGATCCGGCAGTGGTCGTCGTCGACGAGGCAGGACGTTTCGTCGTCCCGCTGGTCGGCGGTCACGTCGGCGGAGCGAACGAGTTGGCCCGCAAGCTTGCCGACGGTCTCGGTGCCACCGCGGTGCTGACCACCGCGACCGACGCGCTCGGACTGCCGGGGCTCGACACCCTCGGCTGGGACACTGCCGGCGACCTGGCCGGGGTGACCCGCGCGGTCATCGACGGGCGCCCGGTGGCGCTCGTCCGGGAACACCCATGGCCGCTGCCGGCACTGCCCGGCAATGTCACCGAGCCCGGCGTCGAGCGCACCGAACGCCGGGGAACCCATGTCAAGGTGCTGCCCCCGCCGCCCGACCCCGAAGCCCGCATCCTGCTCAGCGACTCCGCTGAGATACCCGCCGATCTGCCCACCGTGGTGCTGCACCCGAAGTCGCTGGTCATCGGCATGGGCTGCAACCGCGGCACGTCGGTGGACTCACTGCGTGGGTTGCTCGATTCAACCCTGCGCGCCCACGGCCTGGCGAAATCGTCCATCGCCGCTTTGACAAGCGTGGACGCCAAGGCCGATGAGCAGGGTCTGATCGAGCTGGCCGCCGAGCTGGGCGTCGAGTTCGTCAGCTATCCCGCCGGCGAACTGGCCGGCTTCGAGGTGCCGAATCCCAGCGAACACGCCCAAGACGCGGTCGGCACCCCGAGTGTCTCGGAAGCGTCCGTGCTCGCGCATGGCGCCAAGCTGATCGTGCAGAAGACCAAGACGCCGGAGGCGACCGTTGCCATCGGGCGCCTCGCCCCACGTGGCCGGCTCGCGATCGTGGGCCTCGGCCCCGGCGCGGACGACCTGCTGACCCCGCGCGCCCGCAAGGTGCTGGCCGAATCGGCGATCATCGTCGGCTACCGCCCCTATGTGGCGCAGATCCGCTCGGTGCTGCGCCCCGGTACTGAGATCGTCTCAACAGGCATGGGCACCGAGGACATGCGCACCGCGCTCGGTATCGAGAAGGCACGCGAGGGCCGCAATGTCGCCATCGTCTGCGGTGGTGACCCGGCGATCTACGCGATGGCCTCGCCCACCCTCGAGCAGGGCACCGAAGACGTCGATGTCGTGGTCGTCCCCGGAGTCACGGCAGAGCTGGCCGCGTCCGCCGTCCTCGGCGCCCCGCTCGGCCACGACCACGTGACCATCTCGCTGTCGGATCTGCACACCGACTGGAAGCTGATCGAGAAGCGGCTACAGGCTGCCGCCGACGGCGATTTCGTTGTGGCCATGTACAATCCGCGCAGCCGTACCCGGCTGGCTCACCTGCCCAGAGCCCTGGAGATTCTCGGGGCGCAGCGTCCCGCGACCACACCGGTCGCGGTGGTGCGCGATGCCAGCCGCCCGGAGCAGAGCTACCGGGTGGCACCTATAGCCGAGTTCGATCCGGAATGGGTCGATATGCATTCGATCGTCATCGTCGGCTCGTCGTCGACCCGGATGCTCGCCACCGGTGTCGGAGACCAGGTCATGGTGACCCCGCGCGACTACACCTGGATGGAGCAGAAATGAGTTCGTTGATCATCGCCGCCCACGGCACCCGCGTTCCCGAAGGTCAGCAGACCTGTCGCGCTCTGGTCGAGCGGGTCCAGGCGATGCTGCCCGGCACATCGGTTTACGACGCCTACGTTGAGCTCGACACCCCGACGATCGCCGATGCGGTCGCCACCGCTTTGCGCGAGTCGCACGACAAGCATGTCGTGGTGGTGCCACTGATGATCGGTGCCGGCGGTCACGTGCATGACGACATTCCCGAAGGCATTGACGCCGGACGCGAGTTGGCAGGCAGCGGCTCGGTCAGCTACGCGGGGCATCTGGGTGCTGACCCGCTACTGCGCGGCGCTGTCCGCGAGCGGATCGCCGCGGTTCTCGGCGACTGGCGGCCGGACGAGACCAGCGTGGTCTTCCTGGGGCGCGGCTGCTCGGTTCCCGAGGCGAACGCCGACCATGTGCGCCTCGGCCGGCTGCTGCGCGAGGAAGGCGGTTACGCCGATGTCGTGAGCGGGTTCATCCAGATCTCGCAGCCCGACCTGACCACCGCCCTCGACCGCGCCTACGCCCACGGCGGGCGCAAGCTCGTGGTCATGCCGCACTATCTCTTCCCTGGCCTGCTCCAGAAACGCGCGCAGGAAAGGACGGCTGCCTGGGCGCTGACGCACTCGGACGCCGAGACGCGCGTTGCCGATGTGATCGGTGACTGCGACCCACTCGCTCAGATGGTCGTCGACCGCTACCGCGAGGTCGCCGAGGGACGCATCGGGCCGGCCGCCGGTCCCGCACCGCAGGTCTACCTGAGCGGTCTGGTGCTGACCGGACGCAAGGTGCTGATCGCCGGCGCCGGCACAGTGGCGGCCCGCCGGGTGGGCAAGCTGGTGGAGGCGGGCGCCGAGGTAGAACTGGTCGCGCCGCAGGCCGACGACGCCATCCGCGAGCTGGCGGCGCAGGGCCGTGTGCAGTGGCAGGAGCGCACCGTCGACGAGGCCGATCTTGATGGCGCCTGGTACGTGCTGGCGCTCACCGATTCGCCGTCGGTCAACGCGCAGGTGGCGGCCTGGGCTTACCAGCGTGGTACCTTCTGCGTCCGCGGGGACGACGCGTCCGGCGGTACCGCGTGGACCCCGGCAACCGGTGAGGTCGCGGGGCTGAAGGTCGGGGTGGTCGGCGACCGCAACCCGCATCGTACGGCGCACGCCCGCAGCGCAGCCGTCAGGGCGCTCGGCGAGCTCGCCGAATGATCCCGGCCGCAGCCCGCGAACTCGTCCTCATCGGAATCGGTGCCGGCAACCCCGAATGGGTGACTTTGGAGGCGGTCGCGGCCATCCGCGAGATCGACGTGCTGTTCGTCGTCCTCAAGGAGGACCAGCTCGATGACCTTGTCGAGGCCAGGCGGGTCATCATCGAGCGGCACCGCGACACGCCATTGAAGACAGTCGAATTGCGCGACCCGCCGCGTCCTTGGCAGACCACCCCGGACTATCCCGCAGCGGTCGCCCGGTGGCGTGCACAGCGGCTCGAGTCATGGAGTGCGGCGGTCGCCGCCGAGTTGCCCGAAGGTGCGAGCGGCGGATTCCTGATCTGGGGTGACCCCAGCCTCTACGAGAGCACGCTGGCGATCGTCGAGAAGCTGGCCGATGCGTCCACCCGTGCGGGCGAGCCGATCGAGCTGCGGGTGATCCCCGGCATCAGTTGCGTGCTGGCGTTGGCGGCGGCGTTCAAGATCCCGCTGAACAGGCAGGGACGGGCGGTGCAGATCGCTCCCGCCCGGCTGCTGGCGTCCGGTATGCCCACCGATGTGCACGATGTGGTGGTGATGCTGGACGGCAGACAGACATTCTCGCGCATCGATCCGTCAGGGCTCGAGATCTACTGGGGTGCCTATCTGGGCACCGCGGACGAGATCCTGATCAGTGGGCCGCTGGCAGAGGTATCGGACGAGATCCTACGAGTGCGGGCCGAGGCCGCCGAGCGGAACGGCTGGATCTTCGACACCTACCTGCTGAGGACCCTCCGATGAATTTAGGCGGAACTGAGGGCAACTCACTAAGGGTGAGGGCCGATTTCCGCTAAAGTTGCCTCGTCACGACGACGTTGCCGCGAACATCCCGGCGGGAGGGGAACCGAACGCATGTCAGGCCTGCTAGCCTCAGCTAAAATCTCGATCAAGTGGACAAAGGACTGTGGCCATGCGGGCAAGAGACCTCGCGGTGAGTGTTCCCCCTGTAAGAGTGGGCGATCCGGTATCGCGCGCAGTCAAGGTGATGGTGAACGAGGGCCTGCCGGGCGTCGTAGTTGTCGATTGGGACGACAAGCCGCGGTACGTGCTTCCGGACAGCCAAGTGCTGAAGCTGATGGTTGCGCAGTACTCCGGGGATTCTGCGCTCGCCCGGACGATCGACGAGGCACACGCCGATCAGTTCTGGTCGGGCGTGGGCACCCGCTCGATCGGCGACTGTCTCAAGCTCGACGAGGCCAAGCTGGTCAAGGTGCGGGCCGAAGCCACCGTGCTCGAGGTGGCCATCGCCATGTCGCAGCTGCGCACGCCGCTCATCGCGGTGGTGGACGCGGCGGACAAGCTGGTGGGGTGCATCACGCTGAACGGCCTGCTGGCAGCGGCGGCACTGCCCTACCTCTGAGCGCCCCCGATCATGGGGTCTCGGTGGTTCGTGGGGGAGTGACGCTGCCATGATGCACTCCTTCCTCGCGCTGGGTATCTTCGTCGCGGCGTTCGTCATGATCGCCACCGAGAAGATCAACAAGGTCATGGTCGTGCTGGTGGCGTCGGCCGCGATGGTCGTGACCGGCGTCTCGCCGGGCAACGAGGTCTTCTACTCCCATCAGGTCGGCATCGACTGGGACGTCATCTTCCTGCTGCTGGGCATGATGATCATCGTCGGGGTGCTGAAGCAGACCGGTGTCTTCGAGTTTCTCGGTGTCTGGGCCGCGAAGAAATCGAAGGGCCGACCCTACAGCCTGATGGTCATGTTCATGCTGATCACCGCGATTGCGTCCCCGATCCTCGACAACGTGACGATCATCATGCTCGTGGTGCCGGTCACCATCGTCGTCTGTGATCGGCTGCACGTGCCTGCCCAGCCCTACATCATCGCGGAGATCCTCGCCTCCAACATCGGTGGCGCGGCGACGCTGATCGGTGATCCGCCGAACATCATCATCGCGAACCGCGCGGGACTGACGTTCAACGACTTCCTCGTCCATATGGCCCCGATCGTGATCATCGTCTTCGCACTTTTCGTCGGGTTGACTCGGTTCATGTTCCGCAAGGAGTTTCAATACAATCCCGGATACGTCGACTCGGTGATGGCACTGCAGGAGCGCCGGGCGATCACCGACCTGCCGATGCTGATCAAGAGCCTGGTCGTGCTGACCGGAGTGATCGTCGGGTTCACCCTGCATGGCACCTTGCATCTGGCGCCATCGATCATCGCCCTGATCGGCGCGCTGGTGATGATCCTGGTCACCGGCATCGATATCGGCGAAGTGATCACCGAGGTCGAATGGCCCACGCTGGTCTTCTTCGCCGGCCTGTTCATCATGGTCGGTGGTCTGGTGCACACCGGCGTCATCGAGTCGATCGGCCAGTGGGCAATCGCGGCGGTCGGGCACGATTACACGCTGGCCGGCGCGGTGCTGCTCTTCGGGTCGGCGGGCCTGGGCGCATTCTTCGACAACATCCCGTATGCGGCGACGATGGCGCCGATCGTCGACGTACTGGTCACCGAGGGCAGCGATCCTCGCAGCGGTGGATTCCTGTGGTGGGCATTCGCCTTGGGAGCCGACTTCGGCGGCAACGGCACGGCGGTGGCCGCCAGCGCGAACGTGGTCGGCATCGGGCTCGCCGCACGTGCTGGCCACAACATCTCATTCTGGCATTTCACCAAGTACGGCATGGTGACGACCATCTTCACCACGGTCATCGCATGGATCTACATCTACCTGCGCTATATCGTCCTCGCGGCCTAGCGGGAACGCCGACTGCTCAGGCGCGGATCTGGTTCGTCCGCTCATCGGTGCTGGCGATCGCGTTGACGGCGGCCACGGTGATGGCCGAACCCCCCCGGCGTCCCAGCAGAGCCAGATATTCCAGACCGAAGGGATTAACGACCAGCGCCTGCTTCGACTCGGCTGCGCCGACGAATCCCACCGGGATGCCGATCACACCGGCGGGCTTCACGCCGGTATCGCGGACGACCTCGAGCAGCCGGAACAGGGCGGTGGGTGCGTTGCCGATCGCGACCACGGCTCCCTCAAGGCGAGGCAGCCATAGATCGACCGCCGCGGCCGTCTTGGTGGTGCCGAGTTCGATGGCCATCTCGGCCAACCGCGGATCGCCCAGATGGCAGATCACCTCGTTGCTCTTGGGCAGCCTGGAGCGGATGATTCCGGTGGCCACCATCGTCGAATCGCAGAAGATCGGAGCGCCGTTCCAGAGCGCCTCACGCGTGCTGGCGACCACGCCTGGCGTGAACGCGATGTCGGCCGGTAGGTCGGTCTGTGCTGCCGCATGAATCATGCGGACGACGACCTTCGAGATGTCGTCGGGGAAACCCGATAGGTCGGCTTCGCGCCGGATGGTCCCAAAGGACTCGGCGTAGATCTCTGCCGCATCGGTCAGATACTCGTATGTCACGTCCACCGGGGCCCCTTCGAGCTCGAAATAGTCGTCCACTAGACTGTCACATGCGTCAAGGTGCGAGGAAGCCGGGAAGAGCCGGCACGGTCGCGCCACTGTGAACGTTCAGCGAAACGGAAGTCAGAGACTCGTCTTGGCGCAAGGGCGATTGAGATCAGCGAAGAATACCCCGCTTTGCCGAATCGAATGAACCCGTCATGAGGGAGCGACTCCCTCATGGATCCGTTTGTTGGGACGCGTCATCTCAAGAGGAGATAATCGTGCATATCGCTGAGGGGTTCTTGCCCCCACTTCAATGCGCCGCCTGGTATGTGGCTGCCGCTCCGTTCGTGGTTCACGGCGCGCGTTGTGTCATCAAAGAGGCTCGCGAATCGACCGAGAACAAGATGCTGCTCGCCGTCGCCGGCGCCTTCACCTTCGTTCTTTCGGCGATCAAGCTGCCCTCGGTCACTGGCAGTTCTTCGCATCCGACCGGCACCGGTGCCGGGGCGGTGCTCTTCAAGCCGCCCGTAATGGCGTTCCTGGGAGCGGTGGTGTTGCTCTTCCAGGCGCTGCTGCTGGCCCACGGCGGGATCACCACCCTCGGGGCGAACACGTTCTCGATGGCGATCGCCGGACCATGGATCGGCTACGGCGCTTACAAGTTGCTTCGCAGGTTCGGGTCGTATCCCGCGATCTTCGCGGCGATGTTCTTCGCCGATCTCAGTACCTACTGCGTCACCTCGGTGCAACTGGCCATCGCGCATCCGGACGCCGTCTCCGGCTTCGGCGGTGCGGTCGTCAAATTCTTGAGCGTCTTCGCGGTCACCCAGATCCCGTTGGCCATAGCCGAGGGCTTCGTCGGCGTGCTGCTCTTCCGCTTCCTGTCCGGGGTCGTGCGTCCCGAACTGGAGCGCCGCGGCATCTTCAATCCGGTTCCCGCTGCCGAGACCTCCGCCGAGACTGCTGCCGAGGAGCCCACCAATGCCTAAGAAGAACAATCTCTGGGTCACTCTTGCGCTGGTCGCAGCCATCGTCGGCATCTTCGTGTTCTCGTTCGCGCTGGCCCCCAAGCCAACCGGAGATGGCGAAGAGGGCTTCGCCGGTACGGACTCGGTCGTCACCCAGGTTCTGGAAGAAGAAGGCACCGAGCCCTGGTTCCAGCCCATCTTCGAACCCGGCAGCGGCGAGATCGAATCCGGTCTGTTCGCCCTGCAAGCCGCGCTGGGCGCGGGGATCGTCGGGTTCGCTCTGGGCAACTTGCGAGGTCGCGCCAAGTCGAAGGAAGAACTCGCCGCTGCCGGTGCTGCGTCCGACTCTTCGGCAGCCTCGGCCCCCGACACACCTGTCCCCGCCGTCGAGTAGAGCCTTCGATGATCGCTCTGGATGATGCCGCCTGGGGCGCACCTTGGCGGCACATCAGGGTCGGTGAGAAACTTCTCCTCGGTATGGGGCTGGTCCTCACTGCCCTGATTGCCCCCGCCTGGCCGACCGCACCGCTGGTGGCGGTGGCGTCGGTCGCGGCGGCCCTCGGACCGGCACGTATTCCGCTGCGGACTCTCGCCACGGGCTTCGGCGCACCTTTCCTGTTCATCTTGATCGGTTCGGCTTCGGTCGCGGTCAGTGTCGGCCAGGCGCCCGCGGACGCCTGGTTCAGCATCGGTCCGCTCTCGATGACGACGGCCTCGGCACTCAACGGGTTGCAGCTCTTCGCTCGTTCGTCGGCCGGTACCCTGGCGATTCTGCTGATCGCGACCACCACTCCGATGGTCGATCTGCTCGGCTGGACCCGCGAGCGCGGCGTGCCCGGACCGCTGGTCGAGGTGGCGTCGCTGATCTATCGACTGCTCTTCGTGCTGCTCGACACGGTGCTGGCGATGCACGCAGCTCAGGTGGCGCGGCTGGGCGATGCCCCGGCCGGCCCGCATCCGTTCAAGCGGCGGATGAACACCGCGGCCAACACGATGGGCACGCTGCTGGTCCGGTCGTGGGACCGGGCGGCCCGACTCACCGACGGGCTGGAGGCCCGTGGCATCGAAGGTGACCTGATCACCTTGCCGCGCCGGATGCCCGCCTCACCGAGATTCCTCGCGGCCACTGGCGCATTGCTCGGCGGTATCTGGCTGCTCACCATCGTGTGGAAGGCCATCTCATGATCTTGACCGCACGTGATGTCACCGCGTCATATCCGGGCGCCGAACCTGTACTGAGCCGGGCGACCTGCGAACTCGCCAACGGGACGCGGCTGGCGCTGCTCGGGGCCAATGGCTCCGGCAAGACCACGCTGCTGCGCTGCCTGTCGGGCGCTCACAAGCCCGACTCCGGCGAGATCGCACTAGCCGGGCAACCCCTCCACCACGACAAGAAGAGCCTGCGAAACCACCGCAGGCGCGTGCAGTTGGTCTTGCAGGATCCCGACGATCAACTCTTCTCGGCCGATGTCACCCAGGATGTCGCCTTCGGTCCGCTGAATCTCGGGCTGACCACCGACGAGGTCCGGCACCGAGTTTCCGAGGCGCTCGATCTGCTCGGTGTCACCCATCTGGCCGATCGGCCCACCCATCAACTGTCGTACGGCGAACGCAAACGTGTCACCATCGCCGGCGCGGTCGCCATGCGTCCCGATGTGCTGCTACTCGACGAGCCGACAGCCGGTCTCGACCCGGCAGGCGTCGAAGACGTCCGGACGGCTCTGGAGCGGCTCACCGGTCAGGGCACCACGATCGTTCTCGCGACCCACGACGTCGACTTCGCGCTGTCCTGGGCGGACGAGGCGGCCGTGGTCGCCGGTGGGCAGATTCAACAGGGTCCGATCACGCGGATATTGTCCGACACCGAGCTGGTGAACCGGGCTCACCTACGCCAACCCTGGCAGCTCGAACTGGCCATCGCATTGGGACTGGATTCCCGGCCTCGGACGATGATCGGGGTGCTGGAGGCGCTCAGCTCTTCACACAGGCCCACTGGGTGACTGCGCGGGCAGGCGTCCAGCTGAGGAAGCGTCCCAGCGGTTCGGCATTCTCTACCAACAGGCGGGTCAGCGAGCCACCGTGCTCGCGATACCGCTGCGCCAGCAGCGCCTCGGTATCGAGGGTGACGCCGTGCGCGACGATTCGTCCGCCCGGCTTCAGCGCCGCCCAGCAGCCGTCAAGCACGCCATCGGTGACTCCGCCACCGATGAAGACGGCGTCGGGCGCGGGTAGTCCCTGCAGCGTCCGGGAGGCGTCACCGATCACGATCTGCACCCGCCCGGGCACCATCCGGGCGATATTGCGGCGAGCCCGCTCGGCTCGTTCGGCCTTGCGTTCCAAGCCGATGGCGCTCGTATCGGGTGCGGCCCGGCACCACTCGATCGCCATCGCGCCCGAGCCGAGCCCGACGTCCCACATCAGGTCTCCGGCGACCGGCCGCAGGAATGCGAAAGCGCTCGCGCGAACGTGGCGTTTGGTGATCAGTCCGTCGTGCTCGAACGCCTCGTCGGGCAGTCCAGGTATGGTGCTGACGACTGCAAGCTCGTCGGATGTGGGAAGCTCGGATGTGCTGTCGGTCACGAAGCGAGGCTACCCGACCAGCACGCGAACAGGAGGATCATGAACACGCTTACTCCCGGTACGGTCGTTCTGGTCGGCGGTGGCCCTGGTGACCCGGATCTGATCACCGTCGGCGGGTTACGTGCCGTGCAGCAGGCCGATGTCATCATCTACGACCGGTTGGCGCCCTTGGCGGTGCTCGATCAGGCCCGCGCCGATGCCGAGAAGATCGATGTCGGCAAGATCCCGCGGGGCCCCCAAACCTCGCAGGACGATATCAACGCGATGCTGATCGGTCATGCCAAGCATGGCCGGCGAGTGGTCCGGCTGAAAGGCGGCGACAATTTCCTCTTCGGCCGCGGCGGCGAGGAGGCCATCGAGTGCGCGGCGGCCGGCGTCCCTGTGCAGGTGATACCCGGCGTCAGTTCGTCGATCGCCGCGCCCGCGCTCGCCGGTATCCCGGTGACCCATCGCGGCTTGTCGCAGGGTGTCACCATCGTCAGCGGCCATGTGCCGCCAGATGACCCCCGCTCCGAGCTGGACTGGGCATCGCTCGCCCGCACGAAGACCACGCTGGTCATCTTGATGGGCGTCAAATATTTGCCCGAGATCGTCACCGAGCTTCTCGGCGCCGGGTTGGACGACCAGACCCCGGCGGCGATCGTCATGAATGCGGGCTCCGATCAGATGCGGGTGTTGCGCGCGCCGGTGAGCCAGATCGCCGAGGTCAGTCAACGCGAAGGAGTGACACCGCCCGCGATCACGATCATCGGGGCGGTCGCCGACCTCGAGTTGGTGCACGCCCCCGAGGCCGACCGGGGCTGACTGGTCATGGTCCCGATTCTGGCCGAGGGCTCAGTCGTTGGGAGTGCTCACCCAGCTCACCGCGTCGGCGATGCTCGTGATCTCCGGCAGTCCTTCGGGCAGCGGCGGGCGCGCGATCATCACCACCGGCACCTCCAGCTGAGCGGCGGCGTCCAGTTTGGCGCCGTTCTCCGCGCCGCCGGAATCCTTGCTGACCAGCATGGTTATCTTCTCGTCGCGCAGCAGGGCGAGTTCGGCGTCGAAGTCGAAGGGCCCGCGGGATTCAAGGATCCGAGCGCCTGCCGGCACCTCGTCGCCCTGCCACTCGGCGACCCGTGCCACCACATCGTTGAGACTGCGGTAGGCGGGCAGCGGCTGGCGTCCGACCGTCAGCAACACCCTGCCTGGCGCCATCGCTGCGAGCGCGGCAGCAGCGGCGTGATCGGGCACCCAGGCCCAGTCAGCGGCGTGCGGATGGGTGCGCCAGCTCTGCCTGGTGAACCGCAGCAGCCGTATCCGGGTCGCAGCACAGGCCTGTGCCGCGTTGGCCGTCATCCGGGACGCGAACGGATGGGTCGCGTCGATCACGGCATCGATCTCGTTCGCAGACAGGTAGCCGATCAGCCCTTCGACCCCGCCGAAGCCGCCCACGCGCGCCCCCACCTGGTTACGGGCCTGCGAAGTGCGCCCGGCAACAGACGTTATGACATCGATGCCGGCCTGGGTCAGCGCGGCAGCCAACTCGCGGCCATCGGCCGTGCCGCCCAGCAGGAGAACTCGCACGTCCACACCATAGTCATGCACGTCCACACCATAGTCATGAAGGAGCAGCGATGACCGGAATCCTGATCGGGGGCACGTCGTCCGACGCAGGTAAGTCGCTCGTGGTGACCGGAATCTGCCGGGCACTGGCGCGCCGCGGCATCGACGTGGTGCCCTTCAAGGCACAGAACATGTCGAACAATTCGATGGTCTGCGCCGACGGTTCCGAGATCGGACGCGCCCAGTATCTGCAAGCGCAGGCTGCCGGCGTCCAGCCGGCCAGCATCCTCAATCCGGTGCTGCTGAAGCCCGGCACCGACCGCCGCTCGTTCGTCGTGCTGCGTGGTCGTCCGGCCGGAGCCCTGGAGGCGGGCGAATACGCGACCGGCCGCAAACATCTGGCCGAGTCGGCGTTCGCCGCCTACCAGGAGCTGGCCGACAGCCATGAGATCGTCGTCGTTGAAGGTGCCGGATCACCCGCCGAGACGAACCTGCGGGCCGGCGACTACGTCAACATGGGCCTGGCGCAGCGGTTCAATCTGCCGGTGGTGTTGGTCGGCGATATTGACCGCGGCGGCATCCTGGCGAGCCTCTATGGCACCTGGGGGATCGTTTCCGATGCCGACCGCGCACTGCTGGCAGGTTTCATCATCAACAAGTTCCGTGGCGATCAGCGCGTCCTCGACCCCGGGCTGGACGACATCAGCCGCCGCACCGGGATGGAGAATCTCGGCGTGCTGCCCTGGCTGGAAGGCGTCTGGCTCGACGGCGAGGACGCACTGCAGGTCGATCGCTGGCGCGCCGAACTGGGTCCGATGCCCGAAAACCTGGTGCCACTGAGGGTGGCCGTGGTGCGCTTCCCGCGCATCTCGAACGCCACCGATGTGGAGGCGCTGGCCAACACTCCCGGCGTCGACGTGACCCTCACCGCCGATCCCTATCAGGCTGCCGCCGCCGATCTGGTGATCCTGCCCGGCTCCCGCTCGACCGTCGACGACCTCAGCTGGCTGCGCGAGCGCGGGCTGGACGAGGCGATCGCCGCCCGGCACGCCGCCGGTCGTCCGGTCTTGGGGATCTGCGGCGGCTATCAGATGCTCTCGCAGGTCATCGACGATCAGATCGAGACCAGGAAGGGCCGGGTGCCGGGGTTGGGTCTGCTACCGGTCGAGGTCAGCTTCGCCGACGAGAAGATCACCACGGTGACGACTTACTCGTGGGCCGGCCATGATGTGCAGGGCTATGAGATCCACCATGGCGTCTGCACCCCCACCGGCGCGGCGGAGCCATTCCTGGACGGTTGGCAGGCCGGCGCCACCTTCGGGACGATGCTGCACGGCAGCCTGGAGAACGACGACTTCCGCAACGCCTTCCTGACTGAGGTCGCCCGGCTCGCCGGGGTGGGCTGGCGTCCGGATCCGGAGGCGATCGGCTATGCCGCCGCCCGGGAGCGCATGATCGAGACCCTCGCGGACGCCGTGGCCGAGCATGTCGATCTCGACCGGATGCTGGAACTGGCCGGTTTGGGCGCAAGCAGAGGTGCTCGACGGGCCGAGAAGCCGGTCACCGTCGAAGACGTACCTGTCGGAGAGGTATCGGCCGAAGCGGTGCCCACCGAAGAGGTACCGACCGAGGACACAGCCCAGGTTTGTGAGTACTCCGATGTTCAGGCGGAACCGAAGACCGCCCGCGAACTCCGGCTGCAGCCGAGGTTGATCGTCAACACCGGCGACGGCAAGGGCAAATCGACTGCCGCTTTCGGCGTCGGGCTGCGTGCCTGGTCGCAGGGCTGGTCGGTGGGTGTCTTCCAGTTCATCAAGACCTCCAGCTGGCCGACCGGGGAGAAGCTGGCCTTTCAGACCCTCGGTGGCGTGCATGCCCGTACCGGGCAGGGCGGACCGGTGGAGTGGGTGAACTATGGCGAGGGACGCACCGCCACCCGCGCGGGCGCCAGGGCCGATCAGCGGGGGTTGGCGGAGAGGGGTTGGCAGCAGGTCCGCGAGCGGCTGGCCGACCAGAGGCATGACGTGCTGATCCTGGACGAGTTCTGCCACGTTCTGGCCAAGGGCTGGCTGGATGTCGACGAGGTCGTCGAGACGCTGCTGAACCGGCCCGGGCATCAGCATGTCGTGATCACCGGCCGCAACGCGCCTCAGAAGCTGATCGATGCCGCCGATCTGGTCACCGAGATGCGCAAGGTCAAGCACCCCTTCGACAAGGGAGAGAAGGGCCAGGCGGGAATCGAATGGTGATCACGGACTACCCGCGTGTCGTGCTGGCCGCGCCGAACTCGAGTTCCGGCAAGACCACGGTCAGCATCGGCCTGATGGCGGCTCTGCGTGCCAGCGGCACCCGGGTGGCACCGTTCAAGATAGGCCCCGACTACATCGACCCCGGCTACCACACCCTGGCCACCGGCCTGCCCGGCCGCAATCTGGACGCCTGGTTGTGCGGCACCGAGCGGGTCGCGCCGCTCTTCGCGCACGGTGCCGCCGGAGCCGATATTTCTGTCGTCGAGGGCGTCATGGGACTCTTCGATGGCCGGTTGGGG
>NZ_JAVTWX010000109.1:13304-15780 GCF_032229645.1 Brooklawnia sp. | reverse complement strand
ATCCCACGGACCAAGGATCTGGTGGTGCCATCCCGGCATCTGGGGCTGGTGCCGGCCGCCGAACGCGATCAGGCGCGGGCGGTGATCGATGCCGCGGCGAAGCTGGTCGCCGATCATGTCGACCTGGACGCGGTGCTGGCCGTGGCCCGCGCGGCGAACGAGCTGGCCGTCCGGGCCTGGGCCCCCGAGAGCGAGGTGACCAGTGTCGATGGACGCCCACGCGTAGCGGTGGCGGCGGGCAGGGCATTCACCTTCCGCTATGCGGAGACCACCGAGCTGCTGCGTGCTGCCGGCTGCGACGTGGCCGAATTCGATCCGATGACCGACCCGCGGCTGCCCGCCGGCACCCAGGGCCTCTACCTGGGCGGTGGTTTCCCGGAGATCTATGCCGAGGAACTGGCGGCGAATCGTCCGCTGCTGGCCGAGGTGCGTGCCGCGGTCGCCGTGGGCCTGCCGACCGTCGCCGAGTGCGCGGGCCTGCTCTATCTGTGCCGCAGCCTGGACGGAATCGACATGGCCGGCGCGCTGCCCCTCGCGGCCAAGATGTCGTCGCGGCTCACCCTCGGCTACCGCGAACTGGTTGCTGAATCTGACTCAGTAGTGACGGTGGCGGGGGAGCGGGCACATTCGCACGAGTTCCATCGCACCGTCACCGGGCCTGTGGCCGCCGCCGACGAGCGCGAGGTGACGCCGGCCTGGCTGACCGATGCCGCCACCGGACGCCGCGAGGGGCTGGCCGGCCCGAGCGTGCTGGCCTCCTATCAGCATCTGCATTGGGCGGGCCATCCCGATTTCGCGCAGCGCTTCGCGCAGGCGTGCGCGGACTTCGCCGAAGCGGGTGAACAGTGGGCAGCGCCGACCGTCGAGGACCGGCTCCCCGAACCCGATCTGCGTCACCACGGGGACGCGCAGCTGCGTCCGGGGTTGATCGATCTGGCGGTCAACGTGCGGCCCGCCCCCGAGTGGCTCTTGTCGCAGATTGCTGCCGGCGCGGGGAAGTGGACCGGGTATCCGGATGCTGAAGACGCACGACATGCGTTGGCGCAGTGGCATGGTCTGCCGGACGAGCAGTTGTTGCCCACGGCTGGCGCTGCCGATGCATTCACCCTTATCGCGCGCAGCTTTCCGGGGCGCAAGGTGGTGGTCGTCCACCCGCAGTTCACCGAGCCGGAGGTGGCCTGGCGTACCGCCGGGCATCAGGTACGCAGGTTGTTGTTGCGCGCCGATGAGGGCTTCCGGTTGGACGCAGGTCGTATCGGGGCTGATGCGGATCTGGTGATCATCGGGAATCCGACCAACCCGACCGGGGTGCTGCATCCGGCGGACGAGATCCGCAAGCTGTTGCGTCCGGGACGAATCGTGGTGGTCGACGAGGCGTTCATGGACTTCGTGCCGGGCGAGGACGAGTCGATGCTGCCCATCGCCGATCCAGGCCTGTTGGTCACTCGCTCGCTGACCAAACTATGGGGAATCGCCGGACTGCGGGCCGGGTTCATCGCGGGCGAAAGGGATTTGATCGCGCAGCTGGCCGGTCATCAGGAGCCGTGGGCGGTCTCCACCCCCGCACTGGACGCGATGGTCGCGATCACGAGCGATCAGGCACGCGAGGCGGCCGACACGATTCTTGGTCAGGTCTCGCGCGAACGTGCCGTCCTCGTCGGTGAACTGCGCTCGGCAGGATTCGCGGTGGCCGGTGAACCGCGGACGCCTTTCGTGCTGGTGGATGTCAGCGGCCTCGGTGTGACCGATCCGCCGGCGGTCTTGGCCGAGCACGGCTTTGCGGTGCGACGTTGCGATACCTTTCCCGGGCTCGGACCGGGTTGGATCCGTGTTGCAGTGCCGGACGAGCAGGTCAGCGGCGACCTGGTGGCGGCATTGATAGCGGTGCGAGGCAACTAGCCGGATGCATCGTGCGCTGGTCACAGCGCCGTAGATCAGCCTGAGGCGAACGATGTTCAGGCGGCCCCGTGCTGCTCAGACGACCCGCGCTGCTGATTCGGGCGAGCCCTTTTGCGTTTGGCCAGGCGTTGGCCAGCGGGGAAGTCGGCAATCTTTTATTCGCACAGCAGAAATCGGGTGAACGCAGGGTGAAAAAGCCCTTCGCCAGGCTGGTGGCCCAATTCTTGCTGCTTGACTCCACGTGAGTACATCCCTTCTTGAGGGACCAATCATCTTTTGAGCGGGTTAAACGCCGCATGGCATATGTGCGCGCAGGCGTCTGGGACCTATGGATCGGAGGAGCCCTAAATGAGGGTAAGCAGGAGCCGGGGAAGAGCGAAGGAACGCGCGACCCAACTCGCGGCGATTCTCGTGTCGGGGATGCTCTTCTTCTCGATTGGAGCCAATGCGGCAGCCGAGCCGACGCCCAGTGCAAGTGCGAATTCCGGTGCTTCGGCGGAAGCCTCGGAAACGCCCACAACTTCGCAAGCCTCAGAGCAGCCATCGTCGCCAGATTCGGCTTCGCCTGCGGAATCGG
>NZ_JAVTWX010000109.1:11444-13204 GCF_032229645.1 Brooklawnia sp. | reverse complement strand
TCGCCTGCGGAATCGGTTTCGCCTGCGGAATCGGCATCGACTGCAGGTCAAGGCAGCGCCGACGAAGTACCGAGCGAGTCGCCCACCTCGAACAGCCAAACCGATAACGGAGAGGAATCCGTCGCCGGGATTTCCACTCAGGCTGCCTATACGTGCAACCCGGCTGACGTCTACTACACGGTCAGCCAACAGATTTGGAAGTATGACGCCGCCAGCGGGAACGCCGCGAGTGTCAAGACCTATTCATCAGGCTTTCCGGACGCATTGGCCGTAGACTCGTCGGGCTATATCTACGTGATGATGAGGACTCAGACCAGCCCGGCGAATATCCTTAGGATCGATCCCACCACTGGTGACCAAATCACGCTCACCGGTAGCACTCTCGTCGCTTCCGGAAACCAATGGGTGGCCGGTGCGGTCAACCCCGTGAATGGCTTCTACTACTACGCTGACAGCGTCGGCTACGTGTACGCCTACGACACCCAAAACGAGAAAGCGATTGGCTTCATCGGCAAGCTCACACCTTCGGTCGTCACCCAAGGTGACTTGGCTTTCGATGACGAAGGAAACCTCTACAGCTACTGGGCAAAGACGAATGTGGCCATGGTAAGCGCGATGGATGTGCCGACCGAGAACCAACCAGCCTCCACGAAGTTGCAGACCTCCGCCGCAGGATCCGCGAAGAACGACTTTACAAGCGGCCTCGCCTGGATGAGTGAGGAAACCAGTAGGCCCCTCTGGTCGATCCGCTACTCAAATACGCAAAACGATCTGGGGATCCGCACGATCCTCGGGCAGACGCCCCCTGCCGACGATCAGCAGCAGGTGTTCACACTTCCTGCCCCGGCTCCGGGCGGTAGCAATGGCTATATCTACGACATGGCGAGCTGTGCAGCTCCTGCTGGACCGTCGCTGTCGCTGTCGAAGAACGTCGTCGGGCGAGTCGACGCCGGCGATCAGTTCACTCTCTCGGTGAAAGACTCTGCTGGCGCCGAATTGAAGTCGGCGACCACCACCGGCACCAGCAACGGCGTCCAAAGCGCCAAGGTGGGCCGCGTGAGCGTGGAGGCCGGCCAGACCTTCACTCTTCAGGAAACTGCGACCGCCAACCTCGGCGAATACACCAAGTCGGCGAGCTGTACCACCTCCGAGGGCGAAGCTGTGCCGACCACTGGTTCGAATGGCACGTACCAGGTGACGATTCCAGACGATGTGACCGGCATGATCTCGTGCGAGATCAAGAATGTGGCCCCGGCCACGATTTCGGTCACGAAAACTCTCTCTAACAGCCGGTTCGCCGCATCCGACCAGTTCACGGTCCAGGTGCGCACAGGCGATGCCAATGGTGCTGTGCTGGACACTCCAGGCAATGAAACCACTGTCGGCACCGGCAACGCAGTGAACAGCGGCACCGGCACCACCGGCAAGGCTCGGGTCGATGCAGGCAGCCAATACACGATCACCGAAAAGCTCGGTGCCGGAGTCGACGGCGCCAATTACGAATCGACGATCACCTGCACCGATGCGACGAGCACTCAGTCCGGGTTGCCCGACGGCAAGGCCCTGGGTGCGGGTTTCAGCCTGACACCCACCCCAGGCGCGCAGATCAGCTGCACAATCGACAATAAGGCCACAAAAGGCGCCGGTGTCGGCATCGGCGAGGGCCTCACCTGCGAGACCGGGTACGTCTACGGCATCGCGAGCACGAACCCCACCAGTAACTATCGGCAGGACTCCTACGGCTATGTCTACAAGATCAA
>NZ_JAVTWX010000109.1:1668-11344 GCF_032229645.1 Brooklawnia sp. | reverse complement strand
GGAGAACCCTCGTCGACCTCGCCGATTGCAATGACCCGGGTGGCCTGAAGCTGCAGAAGGACTACGAAGGCCGTGTCGCAGACACCGACAACGTCGAGTTGAAGATCACCCGCAAGGATGCTCCTAATACGTCGATCGCCGGCGGCACCGTCACCACCAACGGGCCTGCCACCGGCCTGCAAAACAATGCCGCCGCAGTGGCCATCGGCGTCCCGGACAAGACGTACGTGCTGAAAGAGACTGCCAAGAGCGGCACGACCGCGCTGGCCAACTACGACACAACGTTGGAATGCGTCGACAAGACCCACGGCAATGCTCCGGTGCCGGTCACCAGAGTCGGTCAAGGCGAGTATGAGCTCAACTTCCAGCAGGTGCCGAACAACGATGGCCAGTTGCTGGCCAACGTGGTGTGTACCTACACGAACACCCCGAACGGCACTCTCGATCTGTCCAAAGAGTTGGACGGCGACCGGGCCGACGACGCGGACCAATTCCGGGTGCGCATCTTGGCATCGCCGAGCAAAGCCGTAGCCAAGACAGTCACGAATCAGGACGCCATCGCGACCACCACCGGCACCGGTGACGAGATCTTGACGGGCACCACCGAGAAGGTACGCGCGCAGACTGTGGTCAATTCGTCGACCAAGGAGCAATCCACCCAGGCCTACACATTCGACGAACTCGGCTGGAAAGGTGGCAAGCAGACCGATTCGGTGCTGGACAACTACCCGAACGCGACACTCAGCTGCACCGACTCCGCAGGCATCCAGCCCGCCGATGACTTGCCCGATGGCATGCTACTGGCCGACTTCACCTCCATCACGCCCAAGCCGGGCGCCCAGATTTCCTGTGTGATCACCAACAGCGCAGGCAATAGTCAGTTCCATGTCGAGAAACTGGGCCAGAACTGTGACGTGAGCGCCGCCACCTGCAATCTCGATGGTGCCGAGTTCGCGCTCTACGACACCGACCCGAGTGCGGCCGGCGCGATGCCGATCATCGACGGAATCTCTGCTGATCCCGATGACGGATCGGTGTTCATCTCGAAGAAGCTGCCTAAGGGCACCTACTGGGTGGTGGAGACCAAGGCGCCGGATGGCTTCACGTTGCTGCCGGAACCGATCCAGCTCACCCTGACCTCCGAGGGCATCACCTTGGCCAAGCCGGATTCCGGACTGGCCGTAGTCAAAGATGGCGATGCGCTCACCATCCAGGTCTTCGACGTGACTCCCGCGCCGCTTCCCGAAGCGGGTGGTCCGGGTCACAGCCTCTTCTACGCGGTGGGTCTGCTGCTCCTGGCTGCAGGAGGCCTCTACTACCAAATGACTTCCGGTCGCCGAGCGATCCCGCTAAGGACGCGCTCATGACCGGCAAGACGGGACTCGCGGCCGCGATCTCCCGAGCAAAGCAATCAGATCGCACTAATCAAAGGAGTGAGAGAATGACTCAAAAGTCGTTCCGCCTTGCCGCGGCTGCTGTATCCGGCTTGGCCATTACATCCCTGGCACTCGGGACGCCCGCCGCGTTCGCCGATGTTGGGGATCAGACCAAGGTGGACGGCGTCAGCCAGGCTGCCTCGAATCCGTCGCTGGTCAACGGCGACGCCACAGTCCAGCTGAATATCGAGAAGCATTTCGGTGCGACCACCGGCCAATCGAACAACGGCACCGCCGAGACAGTCACCACGCCGAAGCTGCAGGGCGTCGTCTTCGACGTCTACCAGGTGGTCGGTGTGGATCTCACCACGAATGCCGGTTGGGATGCTGCTGCTGCTGCAGAGGGCGTTCAGCCGAATGCGGCCCTTACCTCGGTGGTCATCGGTGGCCAGACCTATTCGTTGGTCAAGGTGCAGAGCGTCACCACGGACGCCACAGGCACCGCTACCTTCACCAAGGCCAACGGTGTTGGTCTCTACTTCGTCAAGGAGAACTTGGGGTCGTCCACAAGCATCATCAACCTTGCTGACAACTCGCCGGTGGCCGCGTCGACAGTGACGCCGTCTTCGCCGTTCTTCGTCACGTTGCCGATGACCAACCCGACTGATCTTGATTCATGGATGTATGACGTTCGCGTCTACCCGAAGAACCAGGCCGACTCGATCACCAAGACCGTGAACGATGAGACCACTTATACGGTCGGCAAGGCGATCGAGTACACCCTGAAGTCCACCATCTCCCCTATCGAGAAGCTTGGCTACTACTACATTTCCGACAACAACGCCTACGTCACGGCGAACGGGGTCAAGCTGTCGATCGCCGGCGATAACACCGACATCGCGCTGAATGGGTGCGGCGCCGGCACCGGCACCGCTCCGTGTGACTACTATTTCTGGCTGGACGCCGATGACGCGACCGATGGTAGCCAGCTCAAGGTGGTCTTCACCGATGGAGGCCTCGCGAAGTTGGAGGCCGCTAAGAAGGCCGATGGCACTGCCCAGGTGGAGACGGTCATTTCGGGTACGGTGAACTCTGTTCCCGACGACGGAGCCGTCCCGAACACGGGTAGCTTTATTCCCAGCAGCGACTGGTACTACAGCAATGGCGGCGATCCGACGAATCCGCCGGTGGTCCCTCCGACCACTCCCCCCGATCCCGAGAACCCGGTCACTCCGCCGGTCGACCCGCCGACCATTCCCTCGGAAACTGTGAAGTCGTACTTCGGCAACATCACCATCAACAAGCTGCTGACCGGCGGCGCTGCCACCGACACGGCTGTGGGTGCGACCTTCGCGGTGTACGTGGATCCGACGCCGCAAACTGCTTGCGACAAGAGTGATGTGGCCGCTCCCAACGCACCGCTGATGGAGCAGGCGATCATCAGTGGCAACACGGTGACCTTCGCGCCGCTGCGGGCGTCCAACTGGGCAGACAACGCAGCGCTGGCCGATTCAGCTGCCCCTGGCTGGATCCAGTACTGCGTGGTGGAGACCGAGGCACCTGACGGTTACAACCTGAACGCCGAGCCGTTCACCGCGACGATCGACTACAAGACCGGTAACTCGACGCTGACCCGCACCGCGGCCGTTCAGATCACGGACGAGAAGTCGAATCTCGGCAACCAACTGCCGCTGACTGGCGGCGCTGGCATCGCCGGGCTGAGCCTGGCCGGCCTGGCCCTGATCGGTGGCGGCGCTGGCTACTATGCGTTCACTTCGCGCAAACGGCGCGAGGAGAGTGCTACTGCCTGAGTCTGCCGGGTCTAGGTGACCGGTAAACCCGAGCGAGTGACTGGCGGGGGGCGAGTCTCCCCGCCAGTTGCCCTATTAGATGACGATGACGAATCGGACGAGCTGTGATGGTGCCCGGCTCACGCAGAGCGCTCGCCGGCGAGCGTTGGCCCAGCGCTTGATCGCCCTGCTGCTTATCCTCGTGGGTACGGCGGTTTCTTTGTGGCCGGTGGGCGAGACGTTTTACAACAACTGGGTCGCGACGACTGCGGTGGACGACTACTCGCAGTCGATCACGGCCTCCGATGCCGACATGCTTTCGGCTCAGCGGCAGACGGCTGCCGGCTATAACGGCGCGCTGATGCCCGCCATGCTGACCGATCCCTGGTCGGACGCTCAGGAGGCGACCTCGGTGGAGCACGACGACTATCTGAACGAACTGGCCGGTTTTGGCGCGCTTGGCCGCATCCGTATCCCATCTCTTGCTGTCGACCTGCCGATCTATCACGACGCTACCGGCCGTTCGCTGGCGCTGGGGGCCGGACATATGTACGGCACCTCGCTGCCGGTTGGCGGGGCCGGGACGCACGCGGTCATCGCGGGCCATACCGGATCGACAGCGCGAACCTACTTCGACCGGCTCAACGAGGCTGTGATCGGCACCACATTCTTCATAGACAGCGCCGGTGCAACGCTGGCTTATCAGGTCGACAAGATATCGGTCGTATCGGCCGACGACTTGAGCCTCATTCAACGCCAGGACGGTCAGGATCTGGTCACGCTGGTGACGTGCATCAATGGCAGCGCGGGTGAACGGCTGCTCGTTCGCGGCACTCGCATCCCGCTGCCGGAGCGCACCACATCCGAAGCCCCGGCGAACAGCGAACCCGCTTCGACCGACCTCAGCATCGTCGACTGGATGTGGCCGCGGCTGGGAGTCGGTGGGGCCGGCGTGCTACTGGTGCTGCTCATCAGTAGCTCATGGCTGCGGTCCCATCGCCGAGTTGTTCCGGCATTGGCGCGCGAAACTGCCCAGGCCCCGAACCATCTAGAAGGTCCCGAAAATGACGTTCAGGAAGATGCCATCTCATGAGTGTTGCCACCGCCGAAAAGAATCCCGACGCTCCGGCCCCGCGCCGCGCCAGTCCGAGCGGCGGGCGCCGTCGGGCACGCTGGCTGGTGTCGGTTGTGCTTGTCCTGGCCGGTATCTTCGTGCTGCTCTACCCGGTACTGGCTACCCAGTACAACAACGCGAAGCAGCGCGAGTTCTCTGACCAGTACAACAACCAGGTGGAGTCGGCCGCCCCCGACGCGCTCGCTGGCGAGCTTGAGCGGGCCCATGCCTACAACGAAACGCTCAGTGGCGTCCCCATCTTGGATCCTTATCTGACCCGCGTATCAGAACCTGACGAGTCGGGACCCTACGAGCAGTACCTCGGTGTCCTGGCTCGTTTCGATGCGATGGCCCGCGTGCGGGTGCCCAGTGCCGACATCAACCTGCCCGTCTATCACGGCACGAACGACGACGTGATAGCCAAGGGCGCCGGCCACCTTTATGGAACCTCGCTTCCGGTGGGCGGGGCCGGTACTCATGCCGTGCTTACCAGCCACACAGGGATGACAAATGCAACTCTGTTCGACCACTTGACCGACGTGCGCGAAGGCGATCTGATGTACGTCGATGTCTATGGCCAGACGCTGGCGTACCAGGTGGACACCATCAAAGTGGTCCTGCCGACCGAGATTGACGACCTCGATGTCGTCCAAGGCGCTGACCTGCTCACGTTGTTCACCTGCACCCCGTACGCAGTCAATACCCATCGGCTGCTGGTCACCGGACACAGAGTGCCCTATGACCCGACGCTGATGCACTCCCAGGATGAACCGGCCGTCTCGGTATTCAATCTTGAGCCGTGGATGATTGGCCTTCTCGTTGGAGCGCTCCTGGCTGTGGCGTTGGTGGTCTCCATAGCCGTGCGAGAAGCCCGTCTCAGAGCCTCAGCACGCGATCAGGCGAGTCATGGGATAAGACAATGACAGATCAACCAGAGACTGCCGGAGTGCGTCCCGCGAGTAACCTGCTGCCACACACGGTAGGCATTATCCTCGCCAGCGGTCTTCCTGGGGAGCCGCGCCCTCCGCGCTCGGCGATGGACGCGGTTCTGGGTGCACGTATGCGTCCGTCCAGGGCACGGCCCTCAGAATTCAGCGCAGGCTACTCCGCAGCGTTGAGCTGGTCGTTGCTCCACTCCGGACGCGCGGCAGAGGCGGCCGACATTGCCGATCGGGAAGGCATGCTCGCGCTTCACCGGGTTGCGGGTGTGGCGTCGCCCATCACCCAGTCTGCTTGTTATTCGATGCTGGCGATGACCTACTTGCTCAACGGTAAGCTCCGGGCGAGCGTCGCGTGCAGCCGCTTTGCGCGAGATTACGCGATCGAGAGCACAGATGATAGGTGCTTGTTTCGAGCCTTGGGGGTACTCTCCGCCGCGCTTGCTATGAGTGGCGAGATCAATAGCGCCGCCGAGTATGCCGATGAGGCGATCCAACTTGGTGGTCCGAGGGGATGGACAGCCCAGTACCAGGCGGGGCCACTGCTTCTCGGATCCGTTCTGATCCGTGCCCGCAGAGCGGACGAAGCAGGAATGGAGCGGGACTGCGATGTCCTTGCGCGAGCCGGCGACGACGATATCATTTGCCGCTGCGTGGCGCGCTACTGCAAGCTGATCCTGCAGTCGGTGCGACGAAATAACCGGCAGGTGATAGCCATCTCGCGTCTTATGACGCAGGGCTCGGACGCTCCACTGTGCCCACCCTATTTGCGTGACCTGGCCCTCGCGATGGAATCGATGGGTCACGTCAGCCTGGGCGAGCCAGGGGCGGCGTTGACCACCCTGAACGGTCGGGTCTCTCCTTCTGAGCACGCCGTGTGCTTCGAGTTGCTGCGGGCGACCGCCTATCTCCAACTCGGCGAGTATCGCAAGGTGATTCGCTCCAGTGAGGCCTGTGTGAGCAGCGAGCGCGATCACAACATCGGCACGCTGGTCTCGGTGTTGCTGCGCCGGGCGTTGGCACATGAGGCGCTCGGGCTCCACGCCGCCGCCGACTCGGAGTATTCGAACGCGAACCATCTCGCCTACGAAAGTGGCTTGCTCTCCGCCACCTTGGGGATGCCGGTCCCCGGGTTGCGGGCGCTATTCGACCGGATGACAGCCAACGAGCCGGAATTTGCCGCCCAGGTGGCCGATCATCTGCCTCGGGATTACGAGTACCCGGATCCTGCGGGCCTGAGCTTCGAGCCGGTCAGGCTGACGGAGCGAGAGACAGTCGTGGCCGAGTGGCTCCTCACGGACCTGGCGCTGCCCGTGATCGCCGCCGAACTGGGCGTGTCCATCAATACCGTTAAGTCACAAGTCAGCTCTCTGTACCGCAAGCTCGGCGTGTCATCGCGTGCAGATGCTGCCGTCGAGCTACGACGTTCGGGAGTGTGCCAGCCGCAGAAGCGAATCAAGCGCCAGAAAGACTCGTGACGCGCTCGGCTGCCGCAGCTGGCCTGTCCATTCGCGATCGTGCCGCGTTGGAGGAGGGATTTGATGGTCGAAATGGCGGTGAGCTTCTGTCAAGTCGCTCCTGCCCGACCGGGTCCGCCGATAGGATCGAAAGACGCTAGCAAAGACGATAGCTGGTAGACGACGTAGGAGGCCGTGATGAATGCAGAGCTTCAGACCGCAGGTCGATTTGTTGTTGGAACCGATGGGTCGGAGCGGGCAAACAAGGCTGTGGACTGGGCTGCCGAGCGGGCGCAGGCGCGCGGCATTGCGTTGCTCGTCCTTGATGTGATCGCCGAGGTTCCGCTGCCCAGTCGAACTCACGCGCTCAAGGCGATGGCTTCTGGACCCGACTACCTCGAGCACTACAAGGCGCGTGCCCAGCAACGTCTCGATAAGGTCCTTGCGCAGGTGAGAGAGAAGTACCCCAACGTGGAGGTCGCGGGTCAAGTCGTCCAGGGAAATCCGTCGTATGTGCTGGCAGAAGCATCCAGGGATGCGTTCCTGGTCGTGGTCGGAGCTCGCGGGCAGGGCGCGCCGATGTCGGTGAAGCTGCTGGGTGGTGTCTCGGACGCTGTTGCGACCCACTCGCACGGACCGATCGCGGTGATCACCGACGAAGCCATTGAGAACCCGGGCGGTCCGGTCGTGGTCGGCGTCGACGACTCGCCGGCTGCGAAGGGGGCCATCGCGTTCGCCTTCGAAACGGCGCATGCCCGCGGGGTCCCGCTGGTCGCGATCAATGCCTGGGATTTCGGTGCCTATGACGCCTACAACGCCGATGTCTGGGAGTTTTCGATCGACGAGATCACTGCCGGCCTGAAGAAGATGGTCGAAGGTCAGCTCGCGGATGGCAAGGCCAAATATCCCGAGGTTCCAGTTGAGGTCCGGGTGATCCGTGGGCGTGCCGAGATAGCACTGGTGGACGAGTCCGCCACTGCAGGCCTGGTCGTGGTGGGCTCGCGTGGCCGCGGCGGTTTCGCGGGTCTTTTGCTCGGTTCCACCAGCAAGCATGTGCTGCGCGAGGCGCATTGCCCTGTGATCGTGACCCGCGGCGAAGTTCCGACGCAGACAACCATCTGAGTTCGGCTGAGCTCCAAGGACATCCCGGTAGCATGCGTTGCCGGCCCGTATTTGGCGTACGGACCGGCAATGCACGTACTATGGACGTTAGGTCCCCCGCGCGGCGGTAACTCGCCCAACCCCCCCAGGGTCGGAAGGCAGCAAGGGTAAGTGAGCTCTTCCGGGTGCGCGGGGGGCCCTTTTATGCCCAGTATGAAACTGTCGGCGGCTCAGCATAGGCTTGCCGGGTGGACGACGACCTTGGCTTCGACGGGGATAACCTCGCCGATGATCCCGATGATCTCCTGCTTTTCGAGCAGGAGGGCCCTGGCCTGTTCGACGAGCCGCTACCCGAGGCCGAGCCCGCCTGCGATATCGCCGCCACCAATCAAGATCTGCCCGAAGAGCCCGTCGCTCCGCCGGCCCCGCAGGCGAAGGTTGTCGAGCGTCCGCCGGCGCCGCTGGCGCTCTACCGGCGATATCGTCCGGATACCTTCGCCGAGGTCATCGGGCAGGAGCATGTCACTGCGCCGCTCTGCCGCGCGATCGCCAACAACAAGGTCAATCACGCTTATCTGTTCAGCGGCCCGCGCGGCTGCGGCAAGACAACCAGCGCCCGCATCCTGGCGCGCTGCCTGAATTGCGAACAGGGGCCGACGCCCACGCCGTGCGGGGTTTGCGACTCCTGCGTCCAGCTGGCGACCGGCGGGTCGGGCAGCATCGATGTCATCGAGATCGACGCCGCGTCCCACGGTCGGGTGGACGACGCCCGCGAGCTGCGCGACGGCGTCTACTTCGCACCGGTGGCCAGCCGCTTCAAGATCTACATCATCGACGAGGCCCACATGGTGACCAAGGAGGGCTTCAACGCTCTGCTGAAGGTCGTCGAGGAGCCGCCCGAACACGTCAAATTCATCTTCGCCACGACCGAGCCCGAGAAGGTCATCGGGACGATCCGCTCGCGTACCCATCACTATCCGTTCCGGCTGGTGCCGCCGCGTACTCTCACCGCTTATCTGGAGAAGATCTGTGCTGAGGAAGGCGTGGACGTCGAGCGCGGGGTGCTGCCGCTGGTAGTGCGCGCAGGGGCAGGCTCGGTGCGCGATTCGCTATCGGTGCTCGATCAGTTGCTGGGCGCGGCCGATCATGGCCGGGTCAGCTATTCGCAGGCCGCCGGACTGCTCGGATACACCCCCGACGCGCTACTGGACGAGATCGTCGATGCTTTCGCCGCAGGCGACGGCAAGGGGGTCTTTTCGGCGATCGACAAGGTGATCGAGGTCGGCCAGGACCCGCGGCGCTTCGCCGAGGACCTGCTCGAACGGACGCGCGACCTGGTCATCGTTGCCCAAGTGCCCGACGCGATCACTTCCGGGCTGATCGACGTGGCCGATGACCAGGCCGAACGGCTGCGGGCCCAGGCCGCGGCATTGGGTGCCGGAGAACTCACCCGGGCGGCGGAGGTGATCGCGACCGGCCTGGTGCAGATGCGCGGCACCACCGCACCCAGATTGCATCTGGAGCTGATCTGCGCCCGCGTCCTGCTGCCAACCGCGGACGACGACAGTCGAGGCGTCCATGCCCGCCTCGATCGGCTGGAGCGGCGACTCGACATGCCGGACGTGGTGCCCGGACGCCCGGTCGCATCCGCGGTCGAGCCCGAACCTCGCCAGTTCTCGGAGGTGACCGATCTTGCCTCGCGCCGGCCCGCGTCCGCCGATGCACCGACCGGGTCTCCAGGGAAGCAGCAGGAGCCGCCCCACCAGCGTCCCGCCGTCCAGCGTCCGGCCCCGGTTCAGCGTCCCGTAGGTCAGCGTCCGGCGGACCATTCGCCTCAAGAAGCCGATCTGAGTCCGGGGGCTCAGCAGCCCGCCACCCAGGCGCCACCGGACCCCGCCAC
>NZ_JAVTWX010000109.1:0-1568 GCF_032229645.1 Brooklawnia sp. | reverse complement strand
CCCGCCACCCAGGCGCCACCGGACCCCGCCACACAGGCATCGTCTGACCCCTCCGCGCGTCCGGCGCCCACGCCCGCAAAGGCGCAGGCAGCGTCGGGCCCCGGCACAGCCGATCTTCGGCGGCTGTGGCCGCAGATCCTCGACGAGGTGAAGTCGCGCAAGCGGTTCACTCATGCCTTGCTCAGCCAGAATGCCCAGGTCGTCGAGGTGCGCGGTAATGAGCTCTTGCTCGGATTCGCCAATCCTGGCACCCTGGAGCGGTTCCAGTCCGGTGGCAGCATCGATGTCCTGCGCGAGTGCCTGATCTCGGTGCTGGGAGCCGATTTGCGGATCTCGGCCGCCGTGGACGGCGGCCCGTCGGCGGACACCCGGCACCAGCCGGCCGCCCCGCAGCAACCGGGTAATGTGCCGGAACCGGACCCGCGGCCCGCACCGGGCCATTTTCAGGCAGTGCACGCCGACGATCGTCCGCCGACCGAGCCGGACCCTGACGAGTCCCGGCGCGACTCACCGGGGCGGAACTTCGATGTGCCCGAACCGGCGATGGACGATATCGTCACGGCTGAGGACGTGGTGCTCGACGAGTCGGGCGTGGATGCCGCGGAGCTTCTGATGCGTGAACTCGGCGCGCAGATCATCGACGAAGAAGAGAACTAGCCCCACAAGGAAAGGACAGCCATGTTCGGCGAAGGTATGGACATGAACGCACTCCTGCAGCAGGCGCAGGCGATGCAGGCACAGCTGCAGCAAGCCCAGGACGACCTGGCCAACTCGGTCTTCACCGGCACCGCCGGCGGCGATCTCGTGGAGGCCGTGGTCACCGGAGCCGGTGAACTTGTCGGGCTCACCATCAAACCGGAGGCCGTCGACACCGATGATCTCGAAGGACTCAGCGACCTGCTCATCGCCGCCGTGCGTGACGCGAATACTCAGGCCGCCAACCAGGCTCAGGCGTTGATGCCTGACCTTGGCGGACTCGGACTCTGAGAGGCTTGAGTTAGTTGTACGACGGCCCCGTCCAAGATCTGATCGACGAACTGGGACGACTGCCAGGCGTCGGCCCAAAGAGCGCGCAGCGTATTGCGTTTTGGCTGCTCGATCAGTCGGCTGAAGATGTCGAGCGGCTCGCGCACGCGCTGATCGAGGTGAAGCAGAAGGTGCACTTCTGCGAGATCTGCTTCAACGTGACCGATCAGGATGTCTGCCGCATCTGCCGCGACCCCAAGCGGGATGCGACTTCCATCTGCGTGGTGGAGGAGAGCAAGGACGTGGTGGCGATCGAGCGCACCCGCGAGTTCCGGGGCCGCTATCACGTGCTCGGCGGGTCGATCAGCCCGATCGCCGGACGAGGTCCCGGCGATCTGCACATCGCGGAACTCGTGCGCAGACTCAGCGACGACACCATCACCGAGGTGATCCTGGCCACCAACCCGAACCTGGAGGGGGAGGCCACCGCCACCTATCTCAGCCGACTGCTCGGCCCCACCCCGGGAATCACGATCACCCGGCTGGCCTCTGGCTTGCCGGTCGGCGCCGATCTCGAATATGCGGACGAGGTCACCTTGGGC
>NZ_JAVTWX010000108.1:0-5400 GCF_032229645.1 Brooklawnia sp. | reverse complement strand
GGCTTCAAACAACCCTTCGCGAAGGGTTTCGGTGCGGGCCTCGGACTCACCGCCGGTGCGGGCGCGGTCGCGCTGGTCTTGACCGTCGTCAGCCTGCTCGGCATGGGTCTGGTCGGCCGGGCCTTCAGTGGCATGGCATCGAGTGTCCAAAACAGCATGACCCATGTTTGGGGTCCGGCCAACGCCTCAAACACTTTGCTGGCGCTCAACATCGAGGGCACGATCGACACTGCCGGTGGCGCATCGTTGTATTCCAGCGCCACCTACGGCTACGAGATCGCCGACCAGCTGGACGCCTTGGGAACCGACGACTACGCCGGGGTGATGCTGCTGATGAACACGCCGGGTGGCAGCATCACGGGATCACGAGCGATAGCCGATGCGGTCGTCCGCTATCAGGAACGCACCGGTAAGAAGGTCGTCGCCTATGTGCAGGGCATGTCGGCATCAGGTGGCATGTATGCGATGTCTCCGGCCGACCTGATCATCTCGGATCATGGCACCATGATCGGCAGCATCGGGGTGATCATGGGACCGTTCGCCTATTACCGCGAGGTGACCGGCCTGACCGGCAATATCCTGAGCTCCGGAGTGACGACCAGCGGCGGCATCACGCAGGAGTACCTCACCCAGGGCACCGGCAAGGATTTCGGAAATCCGTTCCGTGAGATGACCGAGCAGGAGCGTGAGACCTACACCGGCAACATCGCGGTCGAATACCAGGCCTTCGTCGACTTCGTTTCGCAGCATCGTGACATCCCTGCCGAGCGCATCGTCAATGAGTTGGGCGCCTTCATGTTCGATCCGCAGACGGCGATCGACAAAGGCCTGATCGACGAGATGCTCGGGCGCACTGATGGCTTCCGGCGGGCCGCCGAGTTCAGCGGTGTCGATGCCTCTGACACCAAGGTGGTGAGCCCCGGCATGCCCGGCGGGCTGGCCCAGCTCTTCGGTGTGGAGGCCCGGGTGCCCGGCCACAATCAGCCGCTCAGCGTCAACGACGGGCTCGCCCCCACCAGCTCGATCTGCGTAGGATCGCCGACCGTGCTGGCGTTCGCAGGAGAGTTCACCGCAGTCTGCGGCGGCTGAGATTAGGACACTACAGATAGGCGTCCCGGCGGTGACGGATCGTCACCACGTAAACGACCACCTGTTCGTCCTCAATCCGGTAGATCACCCGGAACTCGCCTCGCCGGGCAGTATGGAGCCCTTCGAGTTCGCCGCGCAGCGGCTTTCCAACTCGATGCGGATTCTCGGCCAGCGGGCCGAGAATGAACTCAAGGCATGCCGCCGCCACTGATTCTGGCAGGTCCCGATGGATTGCCCGTTTCGCTGCGCGAGACCATTTGACGCTGTAGATCACCGACGCCCTCGCCGCTGTGGTGAAAGATCGGCGAGGACTTCCTCAGTGGTCAGGGCTTCGCCTGCGTCAAACTGATCGATTGCATCCCGCAACTCCTTGACCAGGTCGGCATCAGCCAGGATGTCGAGAGTCTCCATCAGCGCGTCGTAATCGTCCGCGCCGAGCACAACCGCAGCGCGAACGCCGTTGCGAGTGATCTCGACCCGCTGGTGGGTTCGCACGGCTTCATCAATGATGCGCGAGAGCTGTGCACGCGCCTCGGCCAGTGGCATCACGGTCATGTACTGAATTCTAGCGTGTGGCCCGTGTTCGACTCAGCGCACGCCGAAGTACTTCGCCTCCGGGTGATGGACGATCATCGCGTCGGTCGACTGTTCGGGATGCAGCTGATACTCCTCGGAAAGCACGACTCCGATCCGCTCCGGATCCAAGAGCCGGCACAGCGGTTCGCGTAGGTCCAGGTCGGGGCACGCCGGGTAGCCGAAGCTGTAGCGGCTACCCCGGTAGGCCTGATCGTCGATCTGAGCTGCGATCTCGCCGTCCTGGCCGGCGAATCCGAGTTCGCTGCGTACCCTCTGATGCCACATCTCAGCAAGCGCCTCGGCCAACTGAACAGACAGCCCGTGCAACTCGAGGTACTCGCGGTAGTTGTCGGACTCGAAGAGCCGCTGGGTGGCGGCCGAGACCCGATGCCCCATCGTGACCAATTGCAGGCCGAGCACGTCGGGCCCCAACTCGGCGGCCTCGTCCGCATCCCTGAAGTAATCTGCCAGGCACAGCCTTCGGTCGCGCGGCTGGCGCGGGAAGGTGAACCGGGTTGTCTCGGTAGCCTGGTCGACGGGGTCGAGAACAATCAGATCGTTGCCCTGCGAGTAGCAGGGGAAGTAGCCGTAAACCACGGCGAACTCGTTGAGTCCATCGGCCAGGATCATGTCGAGCAGGGCCCGCAGCCGCGGTCGGCCTTCGGATTCGATGAGCTCGGCGACCGTGTGGCCATTGCGCACGGCATGCAGGCCCCAGCGTCCGACGAAGAGCGCCTTCTCGTCGAGGAATCCGGTTACCTCGCTCAGCTGAATGCCTTTGACGACCCGGCTTCCCCAGAACGGCGGAGTCGGCACGTCGATGCGACGGACGACATCCGAGCGCACCGTGTCGTCGTCCAGCGGTGGGAGCTCTTGGTCGTTCTTGCGCGGCTTCACCCGGCGTTCGCGCACCGGCGGCAGTTCGACGCCCGGATCGCCCCTCTTGATCGCCATGAAGGTGTCCATCAGATTCAGACCCTCGAAGGCGTCTTTCGCGTATCGGACGGTGCCTTCATAGAGGCTGGCCAGGTCTTGGTCGACGAACGGACGAGTGAGTGCCGCACCGCCGAGGATCACCGGGAACTGCCTGGAAAGCCCGCGATCGTTCAGCTCGAGCAGGTTGTCCTTCATCACCAGCGTCGACTTCACCAGCAGCCCGGACATACCGATCACATCGGCATTGCTCTGCTCCGCCGCATCGACGATCGCCGAGACAGGCTGCTTGATGCCCAGGTTCACCACCGTGTAGCCATTGTTCGAGACGATGATGTCGACCAGGTTCTTGCCGATGTCGTGCACATCGCCCTTGACGGTTGCCAGCACCAAGGTGCCCTTGCCGGCGCCTGCGTCCGAGGCCTCCATGTACGGCTCCAGATAGGCGACCGCCTTCTTCATGGTCTCCGCGCTCTGCAGGACGAACGGCAGCTGCATCTGACCCGAGCCGAAGAGCTCGCCGACGGTCTTCATGCCCGCGAGCAGGTCGTCGTTGATGATCTCCAACGCCGCTTTGGTCTGCAGCGCCTCGGCGAGATCGGCGTCCAGGCCCTTGTCGTTGCCGTCCACGATGCGCCGCGCCAACCGCTCGGACAGTGGCAGATTGACAAGCTCGGCCTCCCGCTGTTCGCGGAGCGACGCCGAAGTGACCCCTTCGAACAGATCCAGGAACTTCGACAGCGGATCGTAATCATCGGTGCGCCGGTCGTAGACCAGGTCGAGCGCCGTCTGGTACTGCTCGTCGGGAATCCGGTCGGTCGGCATGATCTTCGCGACGCTGACGATGGCGGAATCGAGTCCGGCCTTGACGCACTCGTCGAGGAAGACACTGTTCAGCACCACCCGTGCCGCCGGGTTCAGCCCGAAGCTGATGTTGGACACACCAAGAGTGGCGCCGACCCGCGGATGCGCCGTCTTGAGTTGGCGGATCGCCTCGATGGTGGCCAGCCCGTCACGCCTGGTCTCCTCCTGGCCGGTGGCGATCGGGAAGGTCAGGCAGTCGACGAGGATGTCGCCCTCATCGATGCCCCAGTCGCCGGTGAGCGTGGCGATCAGCCGTTCGGCGACCTGCACCTTCCACTGCGTGGTGCGGGCCTGACCTTGTTCATCGATGGTCAGCGCGACCACCGCGGCACCGTGCTCGGCCACTAGCGGCATCACCCGCTGGAAACGCGACTGGGGCCCCTCACCATCCTCGAAGTTGACCGAGTTGATGATCGCGCGGCCGGGCAAATGGTTCAGTCCCGCCTCGATCACCGCAGGCTCGGTCGAGTCGAGCATCACCGGCAAAGTCACCGCGCTGGCGAATCTGGACGCAAGTGTGACCATGTCATCGGCACCGTCGCGTCCGACATAGTCGACGCACAGATCGACGACGTGCGCACCGGAGCGCGACTGGTCACGTCCGATCTGGACGCATTCGTCCCAGTTGCCCGCCAGCATCGCCTCGCGGAATGCCTTCGAACCGTTGGCGTTGGTGCGCTCGCCGATCGCCAGATAGCTGGTCTCCTGCTTCAAGGCGGCGTCGGAGTACAGCGAAGCGACGGCGTTGACGATCTGCGGGCTGCGCTGTTGAACTGCGCGCTGAGGCCCGATGGCGTCGACGACCTGCCGGATGTGCTCGGGTGTGGTGCCACAGCAACCGCCCACCAGCGCCAGCCCGCATTCGTCCACGTAGTCGTCGAGTGCACGCGCCAACTCGTCGGGCTGCAACGGGTAACGGGCACCGTCGGCCGTCAGCTCCGGCAGGCCCGCGTTCGGCATGGCCGAGATGCCGATTCCGGCGTGCCTGGCCAGATAACGCAGATGCTCGCCCATCTCGGCAGGACCGGTGGCGCAGTTGAGCCCCAGAATATCGATGCCCAGCGGAGCGAGAGTGGCCAACGCGGCCCCGATCTCGCTGCCCAGCAGCATCGAGCCCGTGGTCTCGACGGTGATCGAGACGAAAATCGGCAGGTCGTCGGCTCCGCAGGCGGCTCGCGCCCGTTTGGCGCCGATCACCGCGGCCTTGGCCTGTTGTAGATCTTGACAGGTTTCGATCTGGACGGCGTCAATGCCACCACGGATCATCGCCTCGACCTGCGTCTGGTAGGCGTCGCGCAGCGTAACCGCTTCGATGTGGCCCAGCGTCGGCAGCTTCGTGCCGGGCCCCACGCTGCCCAGCACGAAACGGGGGTGCTCGGGGGTGCTGAACTCGTCGGCCACCTGCCGGGCGATCCGGGCACCGGCCTGCGCCAGCTCGGCGATCTGGTCGGCGATGTCGTACTCGTTGAGCGCGGCATAGTTCGCGCCGAAGGTGTTGGTCTCGACGCAATCACTGCCGACGCGATAGTAGGCACGGTGAATCTCGGCCACCACGTCGGGACGCGAGCGGTTGAGTACCTCGTTGCAGCCTTCGTATCCCTCGAAATCGTCGAGGGTCAGATCGAAGCCTTGAAGCATCGTGCCCATTGCTCCGTCGGCAACGAGCACGCGGCGGAAGAGATGATCACGGATGGCAGCAGACACGACGCCAAGGATAGCGACGATGCGTGCCCGAGGATCTGTTGACCAGACGACTTCGCCGTCAGCGGATCGCCGGACCGAACCAGAGCGTGTCTCTTAATGGGTTTCGGTGTGGATGATGGCGGCGGCGAGTAGTACGCCGCCGAGGAATGTGCGGGCGTGTTTGTCGTAGCGGGTGGCGATGACTAGTCGCCAGCGTCGTAGAGCGTCTGCGCGAGCGACAGCACTGCTGTCTTA
>NZ_JAVTWX010000107.1:0-5422 GCF_032229645.1 Brooklawnia sp. | reverse complement strand
GATGTTACAGTGCGGCTTGGTCCGCTCGAACTTGGCCTTTGCCACTTGGGCTCCTTCTGGTTAGTCGCCACGCTGGTTGCGTGGCACACCTTTTCGTGGCTGTGGGAGGGTCCCGCAGCTCGATTGTCCTGATTTGGTACAGCTCATCAGGGCCGTGGGTATTCACCCACGAGCCCTAGTAATTGTCGTCGTCCAGTCGCCGGGAGTCAAACCGATACCGCACTGCTGGTAGCGAACGACCAGCGAGCCGGTTTGAACGCCCCCGACGACAGGCTGCTAGGCACCATCATAGACATCCGGCGAACGGTGCCGCAGCCAGGCGGCGCCTATCGCGATCAGGTGGCTTCGGACGCGCTTGCGGCAGCTCATCGTGTAGGTTTCCGGCCCGTCATGGGCTCGGGACCTACACGATGCGGACGACCCGACGATCAGTTCTCGCCGCGAGCCTTCGCCACGATCTCTTCGGAGATGTTCTTGGGAACCTCACCGTAGGAGTGGAACTCCATGGTGTAGGTGGCCTGGCCGGAGGTTTTCGACCTGAGGTCACCCACATAACCGAACATCTCGGCCAGCGGGACGAGCGCATGCACGACGCGGTTGCCGTGCTCCTCGTCCATCGACTGCACCTGGCCACGACGCGAGTTTAGGTCACCGATGACGGTACCCAGGTAGTCTTCCGGGGTCGTCACCTCGACGGCCATCATCGGCTCCAGCAGGGCCGGGCTGGCCTTGCGGGCGGCCTCCTTGAAGACCATCGAGCCGGCGATCTTGAACGCCATCTCCGAAGAGTCGACATCGTGGTAAGCGCCGTCGGTCAGCGTCACCTTGATGTCCTCGACCGGATAGCCGGCCAGCACGCCGAACTGCATGGCGTCCTTGACACCCGCGTCCACCGCAGGAATGTATTCCCTGGGGATGCGGCCGCCGGTGACAGCGTTGACGAACTCGTAGCCCGCGCCCGCTTCCTGCGGCTCCAAGGTGATGATGACCTTCGCGTACTGACCCGAACCGCCCGACTGCTTCTTGTGCGTGTAGTCGACGTTCTCGACCGCACGACGCAGGGTCTCGCGGTACGCCACCTGCGGCTTGCCGATGTTCGCCTCGACGTGGAACTCGCGCTTCATGCGATCGATCAGCACCTCAAGGTGCAGCTCGCCCATGCCTGCGATGATGGTCTGGCCGGTGTCCTCATCGGTGTGTACCTGGAAGGTCGGATCCTCTTCGGCGAGCCGCTGAATGGCGATCGACAGCTTCTCCTGATCGGCCTTCGACTTCGGCTCGATGGCCTGCTCGATGACCGGGTTCGGGAACTCCATCGACTCCAGCATCACCGGGTGCGCCGGATCGCAGAGCGTGTCTCCGGTGCCCGTTTGCTTCAGACCCATCACCGCACAGATGTTGCCGGCCGGCATGAAGTCGATCTCCTGACGCTTGTTGGCGTGCATCTGGTAGATCTTGCCGATGCGTTCCTTCTTGCCGGTCTCGGCGTTCAGCACCTGGCTACCCGACTTCAGGATGCCGGAGTAAACGCGGATGAAGGTCAGCTTGCCCAGGTGCGGGTCGGCGGCGATCTTGAACGCCAGCGCGGACAGCGGCTCGTCCTTGTCGGCGTGACGCTCGATGATCACGGACTCATCGCCGGGCTTGAAGCCCTGGATAGCCGGGACGTCGACCGGGGCAGGCAGGTAGTCGATGACCGCATCCAGCAAGGGCTGCACGCCCTTGTTCTTGAACGAGGTACCGCAGACCACGGCAGTGAAGGAATTGCTCAGCACGCCGCGGCGGATCGCTCGCTTGATCTGCTCGACGGTAGGCTCTTCGCCCCCGAGGTAGGTCTCCATCAGCTCGTCGTCCTGATCGGCGATGAGCTCGATCATTTCGATACGGGCCTGGTCGGCCGCGTCCTTCAGATCGGCCGGGATGTCCTCGATGACGTAGTCGTCGCCCATCTGGGTCTCGCCGCGCCAGGTCTTGGCGTTCATCTCGACCAGGTCGACGATGCCCAGGAAGTCATGCTCGGAGCCGATCGGCAGCTGCAGACGCACCGGGACGACCTGTAGGCGGTCCTTGATGGTCTGAACGCAGTGGTCGAACGAGGCGCCGGTGCGGTCCAGCTTGTTGACGTAGCAGATGCGCGGCACACCGTACTTGGTGGCCTGACGCCACACGGTCATCGACTGTGGCTCAACGCCTGCGACACCGTCGAAGACGGCGACCGCACCGTCCAGGACGCGCAACGAACGCTCCACCTCGACGGTGAAGTCGACGTGTCCCGGGGTGTCGATGATGTTGACCTGGTAGCCCTTCCAGAAACATGTGGTGGCCGCCGAGGTGATGGTGATACCGCGTTCCTGTTCCTGCTCCATCCAGTCCATGGTGGCAGCGCCGTCGTGCACCTCACCGATCTTGTGGGTGATGCCGGTGTAGAACAGGATCCGCTCGGTAGTGGTGGTCTTGCCGGCATCGATGTGAGCCATGATGCCGATATTGCGTACCTTGTGTAGGTCGGTTTGCAGGTCGAGGGCCACGAAATCCCCTATTTCTTGTCGTGTGTGTGCCGGGAGTTGGGATGGATATCGTTCACGCGCGGTTCGACTCCGCAAAACCGAAGCCAGACATGCCAAAGGGTCGCCCTCAGATCGAGGGCGACCCCCCGGCACATCACCAGCGGTAGTGAGCGAAGGCGCGGTTGGCCTCAGCCATCTTGTGGGTGTCTTCGCGCTTCTTGACCGAAGCCCCCAGGCCGTTCGAGGCGTCCAGGATCTCGTTCATGAGCCGCTCCGACATGGTCTTCTCGCGGCGATCGCGGGCGTACCCGACCAGCCAGCGCATGGCCAGCGTGTTCGCGCGACCGGGCTTGACTTCGACCGGCACCTGATAGGTGGCGCCACCGACGCGGCGGCTCTTGACCTCGACGGCCGGGCGCACGTTGTCGAGTGCCTTCTTGAGCGTCTGCACCGGATCGACACCGGTCTTCTCCCGAGCTCCTTCGAGCGCGGTGTAGACGATGCTCTGGGCGACGGTCTTCTTGCCACCGAGCAGGATCTTGCTGACCAGCTGGGAAACCAGCGGCGAGCCGTAGACCGGGTCGATGATCACGGGGCGCTTGGGCGCCGGACCCTTGCGAGGCATTACTTCTCCTTCTTCGCGCCGTACCGGCTGCGGGCCTGCTTGCGGTTCTTCACACCCTGGGTGTCGAGAGCACCACGGATGATCTTGTACCGCACACCCGGCAGGTCCTTCACGCGGCCTCCGCGCACGAGCACCATCGAGTGCTCCTGCAGGTTGTGACCGACACCCGGGATGTAGGCGGTAACCTCGACGCCCGAGCTGAGACGGACGCGAGCGACCTTACGTAGCGCGGAATTCGGCTTCTTGGGGGTAGTGGTGTACACCCGCGTGCACACGCCCCGGCGCTGAGGCGAACCCTTGAGCGCGGGTGTCTTACTTTTGCTGACCTTGTCAGTGCGGCCTTTGCGGACCAACTGCTGGATGGTGGGCACCTGCTGGTATCTCTTTCCGTCATGTGGTGCACGCCTTGGTTGAGGCGGCACACACTTCGTTGTCTACTTCCCTGGCTGCGGCACGTCATCACGAACGAGAAACCACCGAAATCTCTTGAACGAGGCGGGAGCCGCCGTGCGAACTCCGCACTTGTCCTAGGCTCCTCGCAACGTTTAGGTGCCCAGCTCAACCGCCAGGGTGCGCACATGGTGCCGGACAGACCGGACACAACTGTGCAGTCTACCTGCTGGCCACCGAGGGGTCAAAACTCCCCTACCGCGTCGTCCGTCGCGCAAGACGGAGCCGAGATCGGCGGCTGCCAGATTGCCAAGAATCGCCATAGGTTCCGCAACATCGTCGGCTACGACAACAGGGGCACCCGGAAGGATCCCGAATGCCCCTGTCGGCTTGAGTGTCATGGACTCAGCGCAGGTCGCGGTAGTCCATATCGTCCAGCGGAACAGCCGCCCCGCTACCCGAGCCGAAGTCGTAGTCGAAGGCGTCGTAGCTCAGCGTGTAGGCATTCGCCCGCGCCTCGGCTGTCGGCTCGACCCGGATATTGCGGTAGCGCTCCAGGCCGGTGCCGGCCGGGATGAGCTTGCCGAGGATGACGTTCTCCTTGAGACCCATCAGATGATCGGACTTGCCGTTGATGGCAGCGTCGGTCAGCACCTTGGTGGTCTCCTGGAAGGACGCCGCGGACAGCCACGAATCGGTGGCCAGCGACGCCTTGGTGATACCCATCAGGACCGGACGGCCTTCGGCCGGACGCCCGCCCTCGGTGAGGGCCTTGCGGTTGGCCTGCTCGTACGACTGCCGATCGATCAACTCGCCCGGCATCATGTCGGTATCGCCCGAATCGATCACGGTCACGCGGCGCAGCATCTGCCGGATGATGATCTCGATGTGCTTGTCGTGGATCGGGGCGCCCTGGGTGGCGTAGACCTTCTGCACCTCGGCCACCAGGTGCTCCTGCACCTTGCGAACACCCTGGACGCGAAGCACGTCCTGCGGGTCAATCGTGCCGGCCGTCAGCTGATCGCCAACACTGACATGGTCGCCATCGGCGACCACGCGGTGCACACCGTCATGGTCGTCGAACTCCAGCCGGGCACGTCGCGGAACGACGTACTCGACATCGGCTTGGCCATCGTCGCGGACGATGAGCAGCTTGCGGCCGCGGTCGCCATCCTCGATCTTGATCTGTCCGTCGGCCTCCGCAATCGGCGCTTTGCCCTTCGGGGTGCGCGATTCAAACAACTCGACCACACGCGGCAGACCCAAGGTGATGTCGTCGCCCGCCACACCACCGGTGTGGAAGGTACGCATCGTCAGCTGGGTACCGGGCTCGCCGATCGACTGCGCGGCCTGGATACCGACGGCCTCACCGACATCGACCAGCTTGCCGCCGGCCAGTGAACGTCCGTAGCACATCGCGCAGGCGCCGGTGGCGGCCTCACAGGTGAGCACCGAACGTACCTTGATGATGGCAACGCCGGCCGCAATCAGCGCCTTGATGTGATCCTCGGTGATGTCGGTCCCGGCAGGGACGACGACCTCGCCCGATTCGGTCACTGCGTCGGTGGCCAGGTTTCGGCCGACTGCGCTGGTATCCAGAGCCTTCACCTCACGCAGCGCGCCGCCCTCAGCTGCGACCGCGATGGTCTTGGTCAGGCCTCGCTCGGTGCCGCAGTCCTCCTCGCGGATGATGACATCCTGCGAGACATCCACCAGACGACGGGTCAGGTAGCCCGAGTCTGCGGTCCGCAGTGCGGTGTCGGCCTGCCCCTTACGACCACCGTGCGTGGAGATGAAGTACTCCAGAACGGTCAGGCCTTCGCGGAAGTTCGACTTGATCGGACGCGCGATGATCTCGCCCTTCGGGTTGGCCACCAGGCCTCGCATGGCGGCGATCTGG
>NZ_JAVTWX010000106.1:0-5441 GCF_032229645.1 Brooklawnia sp. | reverse complement strand
TCATCAAATGGGCGTAATCGCATGTAGTTAGTCACGCTTCCAAGCCGCTCCGGCCTCCTATGCGTTCAATGTTTGCCTTTGGTGATCAGCCGTAGCATCCGCAGGTTGAAGACCACAAAGCTGCCCGCCTGGGGGAGCAGGCTGCGGCGGTGCTTGAGTGTCTTCTCCGTGGGAAGCGGGGCGCCGCTGACGTCCACTGTGGGAATCGGTGTCTTGTCGTCCATATCAATTACTCCGGGATGAGGAACCAGCCAGGAAGTCCCTTGGCTTTGTAGATGAACAGGTAGTGGAGCATGAGTTTGACCCAATGGCCGTGTAGTCCGAGCTCGCCGCGGGTGTCCTTGATGTCTCGACCGGTCGGGTATTTCGAGTAGTCGGGGACGATCGGCATCATCGTCATGGCTGCCGCTGATCCGGAGCGCAGGCCAGCGCCGGCCGAGGCGACGCAGGCGGCACCCATTTCCGCCATTGATGCATCGTGTGCGGGGGCGGTGCCACCGTGCCGGATCCGGTCGGCGATCGTGAGTGCCACAGTCTTGGCTATCACTCCTGACGGCATGCCCGTGCGTGGTGGTGCCGGGGCAATGAGAGTCCCACGAGGTGATCTGCGCGGCTTCGAGATCTGATGCGGCGGCGCGAAAGCGATCCCCACCGCGAAGATGTTGTCGTGGCCGGGACACTGGTAGGTCCGGGGCCAGTCCTCGGCGCTCCATTGTTCGTAGGGCTTGGCGGAGTAATCCGCGTCCACCTTCATGAACCCGCTCGGGGCAAAGAGTTCGGGCGTGATGTCGTTGCCGTTGCGGTCGTAGGCGGCGAGATCGACTCCGCCGAACGGCGGCAGCAGCATGGCGTAGTCGAACTCCAGCTGGCGATGTTCGCCGTCCAGCGTCTCGAAATGCACGACATTCGGCTCCACCCGCTCGACGTGCACGCCGGTGACTGCCTCGACGCCACGCTCCCGGAACAGCGATTCGGTCCACAGTTTGGAGGTGGTCTGGTAACCCTGCTCGTCGAATACCATGCCGCCGACCCCGAAGTCTCCGAGTTCAGCCTCGTTGGTGAGGTAAATGATCCGGGCACGATCACGGACGCCGGCCTCGCGCAACTCGCTGTCGACGTTGAAGACGTACTCGAAGGCAGCACCCTCGCAGGTGCAGGTGCCGTGACCCATGCCCACGATGATCGTCTGAGGCTCGCCGCGCTTAAGTTTGCCCACGATCTGGCGGAACTGGGCAGCTGCTTCCACCGCGTGATCCGCGGTGTACACCGAGGCGGTAAAGCCGCCGGGTCCCAGACCCTCGGTGGCCGAGAATCGCAGCTTCGGCCCGGTGGCGTTAATGAGGTAGTCGTAGCGGATTCGGTCGGTCTGGCCTGCCCGCGCGGAGTCGGTGCGAACGATGTCGACCGCTCCGCGTAGGTCGTCGGCCTCGCCGTATGGCCGGATCGCGACGGCCTGTGCCTGCTCGAACGAGATTCCCTTCCTGCGATAGATCGGGTCCAAGGGAAAGATCACCTGGCCACGCTTCATCTTTCCGACCCCGACCCAGATATTGGACGGAATCCAGTTCCAGTAGGAATTTGGCGACACCACAGTCACGGTGTGCTCCTTACCCAATTGGCGGCTCAGGTGGAGCGCGGCCGTGTGGCCTGCAATCCCTGCGCCCAGTACAACAACGTCCGACACAGCTTCTCCTCGGTGGCTATGACTTGCTGGCTGAAGCTTGCTTGCTGTGGTGCGGCTACGACCGGAAGCGGTGACGGCTCTGCTGCTGCCTTCGGCCTAGCTGAAAGTGGAAGTCCCAGTCTGCGACGTCCGGTTTCCCGGTGGAGTCACGGCAGGATCCCCGTGGACGAAAGTATACCCCCTGGGGTATGTGGAGTTCCAGCGTGCGGCGGCGTTTTCTTGCGGCGGAACGCCGAGATGACGGGCGATCAGACTGTCAGGGGTTGTGGGCGTCGCCGCTGTCGAGGTTTTGCGCTCTTACCCGAGGAAGCGATAGCGATGCGCACTCAACCAGGGCATAGCGACGGCCGGCCGGGCCGATATCGGGACGCGGCCGGCGGCGCGTATTCAGCCGCCTCGCCTGCCATCGGCGGCGACATCGGCGCCGTGCTGATCGACGGCATCAAGTCCGGCCATGACATCCACGACACGCTCCCCGACGAGTTCGCGAACATGCTGGCCGAGTTTGCCGACCGTGTCCGATGACATCAGCGCCAGATACAACCGGTTGCCCAGGCTAGCCTGTATGTATTCACCAGCGTTGGTGGACGAGGAGGAATAATGACCGGACCAGCCGACCTCGAGCACATCATGCCCGATGCCGATGTGAACCTCCGTGAGTACATCGATCATTTGGTGGACGAGGGTTATTCGGTCGGCGAGGCGCAGGGCCCGGATGCGCAACTGATCGATCCGGGTGGTCGCGCCGTGGAGACATGGCGTGAGGACTATCCCTACGCGGAGATGCTCGATCGCGACACCTATGAGCACGAGAAGTACCTGCTGCAGGTGGAATTGCTCAAACTGCAGTACTGGGGCCAAGACACGGGGATGCGCCACATCATCGTCTTCGAGGGACGAGACGCAGCCGGCAAGGGCGGAACCATCAAGCGTTTCACCGAACACCTCAATCCGCGTGCCTCGCGCGTGGTGGCGCTGACCACTCCGAATAGTCGGGAAAAGGGCCAGTGGTATTTCCAGCGCTACATTCAGCACCTCCCGACCGAAGGGGAGATCGTCTTGTTCGATCGCTCCTGGTACAACAGGGCCGTCGTCGAACGGGTGATGGGATTTTGCACTCCGGACGAGTATGAGGTCTTCATGAAGCAGGCGCCGGAGTTCGAGCGGATGATCATCGACGCAGGTATCCACCTGACCAAGTTCTGGTTCTCTGTCACCCAGCAGGAGCAGCGCACCAGGTTCGCGATCCGGCAGATCGATCCGGTGCGGCGCTGGAAGCTCTCGCCGATGGATCTGGAATCACTTGGACGCTGGGACGCCTATAGCGAGGCCAAGGAAGCAATGTTCGCCAGAACAGATACCGATCATGCGCCCTGGATCACGATCCGCAGCAACGACAAGAAGCGGGGCCGGCTGAATGCGATGCGCTATTTCCTCAGTCAGTTCGAGTACGAAGGCAAGGATCACGCCGTGGTCGACAAAGTCGATCCGATGATCGTCCAGCGCGCTCGCTACACGGTCGGCGACTGAGCTCGTCCGGGGGATCCTGCCCAAACCGGAATCGGTGGTCTTGCCACCCCGGGAAGGTGGGAAAGGTAGCCGCTGTCGTTCGACGGATTCGTTGAGCGCGAGTAGGCTCTGTCATGCCGTGCAATCGAGTGAGGAGGTGGTACCCGTGATCGAACTGAACTGGGTGCTCCCCTCAGGAGACGCGGTCGGACGATAGGTCGTCCCGGAGCACCATAGGCTCCCGAAAGGCACGACCATGCACTTCACTACTGAACGACGCCTCGATGATGGCGTCCGCGAACGCGAGTTCACGCTGGGCGACGTCCCCGGCACCCTCTGGACACCCACCACATCTCCGGCTGTTCCGCTGATTCTGCAGGGACATCCGGGAGGCCTGAGCCGCATGCGACCACGGCTGCAGGCGCGAGCCACACACGCGGCCCGCGAGGGGTTCGCCTCCGCCACAATTGAGCTTCCCGGCGGAGGCAGCCGGTCGGCGTTACCAGACATTGACCGGGCCCGATCCGACCTGCAAGAGGCCATTCGAGCTGGTCAACCGATCACGGACGACATCGTCGATCGGCTTGTGCTGCCACTCGTCGAGCGGGCTGTTCCCGAATGGCGGGCGGTGTTGGACGCGCTGCTCGATCTGCCCGAGATCGACGGGCCCGTCGGGTACTCCGGCGGGGTGATCTCGATCGGAGTCAAGCTCGCCATCGTCGAGCCACGCATCACGGCCGCCGGGTTCTTTGCGGGCAGCTTCGTGCCCCGCAGTATTCTCGCGCAAGCACACCGGGTCACGATCCCGGTGCTGATGCTGCTGCAGTGGGACGACGAGTACAACGACCGCCAGATGGCGCTCGACCTGTTCGACGCATTCGGGTCCCAGGAGAAGACCCTGCACGCCAATATGGGTGGCCACACCGGCGTTCCTCAGCACGAGGGCGAGAACTCCGACGGGTTCTTCATGCGCCATCTCCGGGCGGCCGCGGGCGGATAACTGCTGGGGCGGCGGGCATCCACGGGTGACGCCCGCTGCCTCACCCTCAGCATCTCGCGCGACCGACGCGAGACGCTAACTCGTGACGCGGACGGTGCGATTACGCGCGATAAGCGTGGTCCAGATCATGGCAATGCCGAGTACGAGCAACACGCCTGCGGGCAGCAGGTCGCCGAAGAACCAACCGGTGGAGGCCGGCAGCAGGCGGCTCGTGTCGGTGTTGAAGTAGGCCGAGCTGCCGTGCGGGAACCTGACCTCGCCGCTGTCCAGCACCGTGGCCGCCAGCGTGATCTCGATCGCGGCACCGTCAGTGGCGGTCGCGGCAGCGGTTAGCTCGTAGGCGCCCGCGGTGAGGTCGTCGGGCCACTTCTTTTCATCGCTCACCCAGCGTTCAGCGCTGACACGGGTTGAGAGGAGCTCCAAGTCACCCGGCTTGAGGGTTACCGTGACCGTCGATCCGCGTTGCAGGTCATTTCCCCACAGCGAGACTGTCACATCGTTCATCGTGACGTCCTGGCTCCCATCGTCCCCATACTTCTCCGAATTTCCGTAAGCCGACAGCGAGAGCCCGGGGGAGACGTTGAGCTGCGCCACCGCAGATGCTCCGTAGCCGAGCGACATGCTCGCGACAACGACGGCAAACAAGATCGCGAGCACGAAGTTCAGAGTCTTGGCTCCGGCGACGACCGGAGCTGTGACATCGCTGGCGCCGGCGCTTCGTGCAGCAAGAACTGTGCCGGCGAGAATGCCCGCACCGACGATGACGAAAATGACGACCCAAATCCAGACCTGCAACGCGGTGCGGGTGAGGTCGTAGACCACGAGTCCGAGAATCAGAGCGATCGCGGCGGCGATGATCGGGGTCGCGTAGGCCAGACCGGTGGTGCGCTGTCCGCCCGTGTGTGCGGCGGCTGGCGGCCCCGACTCCGGTTCGGCGGTCTCAGGCCTCACGGCCGGTGCGAGAAACACGAAGCCAGCAAGAATCAGTGCGACCAGCAGCGCTGCGTACAGCACGATTGGGACGTAGAGATTGAACAGGCGGACGACCGGGTCGCGCTCATCAGGACCCGCAAAGAATCCGTTCATGAAGGTGAAGATCACTGCCCATGCGGTGAGGGCTGCGGCGACGATCAGCATCAGGCTGGAGAAGCGCGACACGGCATCTACGAGTCGGCCGCGCGGCTCGTCCGAGGCACGGATCGCTGCGAGGCGCCGCTTCGCCAGCAGGGCACCGATCCCGAGAACCAC
>NZ_JAVTWX010000105.1:0-5676 GCF_032229645.1 Brooklawnia sp. | reverse complement strand
GACCTTCATCGGCGTGGGCGCGGTGCTGAAGGTGGTGCGGAACCGCCGCGACTGAGCATGTAATCAGCGGGTCCGAGCAACGACCTCAGATCACCCAGATAGATCGCTGATGGCAACTCGCTCATAGATGGCCGGCTGCAGGTCGAACAGCTGCTTCTGCACCATCTGAGTGAGTGCAGGATCACGCACCACGAGACCGAACTCGATGTTGTGCTTCTCCGCACTGGCGGAGAAGTTCGCGCTGGTCACGATCAGAACCTGCCGGTCGAGTGCGATGAACTTGGCATGGTTGCGGTAGGTGCGGTTGCCAACAGCACGGGTCCGGTAGACGCGTGCCCCGGGCAGATGCGCGGCCACTTCGGTCGGCGACGGTCCGGACGTGGCCGCGTGGGTATCGAGGTAGACGGTGACGGCCACCGTGCCCCGCCCGGCCACGTCGGCCAGTGCCGCCCACATGGCCGAGGACCTCTGGAAATTGAACGTCGAACAGACCACAGACTCCCGGGCAGCGAGCACCAGGTTCTTCACCGAGGCGGTGAGATGTCCGTAGTCGGCCAGGGCTCCTGGGACGGTCCACACCGGATGGACGGCACGCTCCTGACTGTGCGCTCCCTCAATAGCCCTCAACACCGGTACCGCATTGGCGCCTGTCAGCCCGGCTTTGAGAAGGAGTGCCCGCACCATCGGTCGGCGCTCGGGACCGATGGCGGCCAGCGCCTTGGGCAGAGTCGCGCCCCCGGCCAGCCAGGAGGCAAGCTGCGCGGCCTCGGCAACGCTCAGTGCTGCCCCAAGCCGAACTACCGGGTCACCATCCATCGTCGGTTCCGAAGAAGGAGAGGTGAGCAAACTCGCCTGGCAGGGGCAGCACGAACCGTCGGTCGAGGAATCTGTTGGCCCGCTCGCAGGACGTCTCGGATGCCATGCAGCAGCAGTGGCACGCCGCCCCGTGGAGATAGTCCTCAGGATCGCGGGGCGTCCGGTTTGAGCAGACCGGGTCGGATGAGCAGCGGGCCGCCTTGCGTAGCGCGTTGCGGACCGAACCCAGCAGCAACTCCGGCTGGCTGAGCCTGACCAGGCCGCCCAGGGTGCCGTCGCTGTCGGATGCGGTGGTCAGGATCAGCAGGCCGGCGGTGGGTGGTCGACTGTCATGGCCCGGCCAGGCATAGATCCGCTCCGACAGGCTGGCGGCGCCATAGCCGGAGGTCATCGCGAACTCCCTGATCAGCAGGTGGGCCAGGGTGTGAATCAGCCAGTAGCGCGGTGGTTTCAAGCGGCTCGCGACATCGTAGTTCGTCGCTGTGCTCGAGATCCGGTTTTCGAAGTTGCGCCGATGCGCGGCGCGGTGGGCCGTCCAGAGCGGCGACGCCAGTACCTTCGCCTCCCAGGCCGCGACGGCTGCCTCGTCCAGTTGGAGGAAGATGCCTTCGCCAGCGTCCTCGGTTGCCACCAGCCACTTGGGGTTGCCTCGGGCGATGGGGCCGAGTCGTCGTTCGGGATCGTTGACCCGATCGAGTTCGTCGATGCGGGTGAAGCCGAGCAGCGTGTTGACCCTACGCAGTTTCTCGACCGCCAACACCCGGGTGATGGGGGGCTGTACCGGCGGTCTTGGCGGCTCGCGGCAGGAAATGCCGCTGAATGTCGGCGTCCACCACCTCATTGACCGAGCCCAGATCGGCCGCGACTGTGCCGACCTTGCGGGCGATCCGGGTGAGAAAGTCCAGGTCGGCGGTGTAGGTACTCGACCCGGTGACCGGCACGAAGTGAAAGATCTCGGGCCGCTGCGTCTGGCCATACCGGTCGATCCGGCCGATCCGCTGCTCCAGTCGTGACGGGTTGAACGGAATGTCGAAGTTGACCAGCCGGTGGCAGTGGGCCTGCAGGTCGATGCCCTCACCGGCGGAGTCGGTGGCCAGCAGGACGCGCACCGGTTCGACGGACGGGTCGGCGCTGAATCGCTGCCGGGTCCGCTCGCGCTGCTCGGGCAGCGTCGAGCCCTGGATGGTGGCAAGGACCCGAGCCGTAGCCCTTGATCTTCAGCACCTCGGTCATCCAGTCCAACGTGTCGGCGTACTCGGTGAAGATCACCACGCGTTCGTTAGTCCACTGCTTGCCGTCGCGACAGACACCGCCCAGCCAGCGGATCAGCGCACCTAGCCGGGTGTCGGGCCTGGCCTCGTAGCCGAGACCCCAGTCAGCGAGGGCATTGAGCTGCGCTGGCGACGCGGTGGACAGTGCCCGGCGAACCTGCCGACGGCGCATGGCCTCGAACTCAGGTTGTTCCTCCAAGCCTTCCTCTTCGTCGCTGGCGTCGCTGCCGACCAGTTCGCGAAGCGCCTCGGCGTCGTCGTCGAACAGGTCGATCGTCGGCGGCTGTGCGGCGGCTGCCAGGCGGGCAAGCGTCCGACCGAAGGACCAGGGACTGGACAGGAACCGCTTCCTCAGCAACAGCCCCACCATGTCGCCGCCCTTGTCTGGGCCGGCCGCATTACGGCTGGCCTCGATGATGCCGGTCAACTCATCGAAGCGAGCTTGCTCGGCGTCGTCCGGCTGGAAGGGCAAAGGCTTGACCAGGCGAGGCTTGAAGTCCAGTTCGGGCAACTCGGTCTTCAATCGGCGTACGGCCACCTGGCGCAACGCCTGCTCGTCCAGGTCGGCACCGCGAGAGAAGCGCCGGTCATCGATCATCTCCATCAGCGCAGTAAACGACTCGGTATGGCCGTTGTGCGGGGTAGCGGTGAGAAACAACCGATGCTCGCAGCGCGCAGCGAGCTCGCGGGTGTGAATCGTCCGCAGGCTGTCGACCGCATACCCGCGATGGCCTCCGATCGGGGTGGGTGCGGCCGGCGCGACGTGGTGGGCTTCGTCCACCACCAGCAGGTCGAAGGCGTAGCGCCGGGCGGTCGCACGGGCGTCGGTGTCGGCGTAGACGTCGCGCAGCAGCCGCTGGGCGCGGGTCGAGGCGATCCAAGCCATCGAGACGATCACACGAGGAAAGATCTTCAGCGGATTGGCGTTCAGGCCATGCTGGCGACGAACCTCTGCCAGCCGCTCGCTGTTGACGATCACGAAGTCGAGACCGAACTTCTCGCGCATCTCGTCCTGCCACTTCAGCGACAGGCTCGGCGGGCACACGATGATGACACTTCGGGCGCGATGGCGCAGCAGCAGTTCCTGAATGACCAGGCCCGCCTCGATGGTCTTGCCTAGGCCCACGTCATCGGCGAGCAATAGATTCGTGCGCGGCGACTGAAGGGCACGCCGTAGCGGCTCAAGCTGATAGGCGTGAATGTCCACCCGCTGCGAAAAGGGGACTGGTAGGCGTCGTCGTCGGCGGACGTGACCGCGCCCCAGCGGACGGCGTCCACGAACGCGCCCAGCGTGTCGGGGTCGTCGAAGCCCTCGGGCTGGATGCTCGCCGGCAGTCCACGGTCGGGGGCGATGGTGTGGCCGGCTTCCAGCTCCTAGATGACGCGCAGTTCGTCGCCGAGGCGGTCCTCGTCCAGCGACTGCAGAGCGACCACATGCTGCCTCGCCGCGACCGACTCGTCCGCGGGGCTGCGCAAGAGGCCTTGGGTGACGACCTCGGTCACGGCCCAGGTCGACCCACGCACTTCCACCACGCGCCCGGGGGTGGGTAACTCGGGCAAGGCCTGCACGGCGGACGGCTCCCGCATCATTGTCTGAGCCTCCTGCTTGGGTGGGGGGATGACGGTACTCAACCACGATTGGGTCAATCCGGACGACCCAACGTCCGGGTGTTGCGATGACAGTAACGTGGGGTTGCGATTATCGCAACGAACTCCTACGATGGTGCCCATGACGATTGCTGAACGGGTTCGCCAGCTGATCGGCCAACGCGGCGAAACTCAGGGGGCGTTTGCGGCAGAGGTCGGCCTGGAGCCGACCAAGCTGTCCAAATCGCTGTCAGGTGTGCGGCGATTCTCATCGCTCGATCTAGCGCTGATTTCCGAGGCGTGCGAGGTGACCGTGGACTGGCTGGTCACCGGCGAAGAGCCGCCGCTGGCCGCTGCTGCTAGGGCTTCGGCAGGCAGCGCGGCGGGTGCGGCGTTGGTGCTGGCCCGCAACTACATGACCATTCGGTCCGATCTTGTCGCACTGGGTTACCCGCAAGGGTGGCGTCTTCCGGCTCCACCATCGTTGGGTGGGCTATGGAAGGAGCAAGGGGCAGCGCTGGCCGAGTCGGCGGGGGCGCAACTTGCTGCGGTCGGCGATCTCGTGACGGAGCCGTTACCGGCCCTGATCGAACGGGCCTTCGGCATTGACGTCGCCATCAAACCGCTCGGCGATGGCTTCGACGGGCTGGCTGTCGCAACCGGAGACCTGAAGCTGATCCTTGCTGCTCCCCAGGTAGTTCCGGCCAGGCTCCGGTTCACGATCGCGCACGAGTTGGGCCACCTGCTGGCTAGCGACGACCAGCAGATCCATACCGACCAGAACATTTACCGCACCGATCGAGTCGAGAGCGAGATTCGAGCGAACGCCTTCGCGGCGACGCTGTTGATGCCCGAGGCGGTGCTTCGCGACAAAGTCGGGCCCGGCTTCGACAAGGAGGGGTTCTGCCGTGTCGCAACGACGTTGCGGGTGTCGCCTTCGGCACTCGCGATTCGCCTTGAGGGGCTGCGGCTGATCGACGCGGGCACGCGCGACCGATGGAGCCGGATCAGTGGCCGCGATGCGGCGAACCTCGCGGGGCTTCACGTGGGCAACGCGCAACTGGCTGCCGAGTCTCTTTCGGTTAGGCCCCCGGGGCTTCTGCTGCGCGACGCCTGGGCGGCGTACGAGGCCGGTGATGTGACCCTCCGGTTGTTCGCGGGCCTCTCGGGCACGACGACCGATGCGCTGCGCGCCAGCCTCGACCTCGACGAGGTGGATGACTGATGAGCTACGCGGTCTTCCCGGACAACACGGTGCTGTGCAACTTCGCCGCCGTGTATCGGTTGGACCTGCTCAAAGACTGGCTGCGGGGTCGGGGTCGCTGGTGCGAAGCGGTGGCCTACGAGGCTGCGCGGTCAGCGGCCGTCCTCACGCAGTTGGCGACCATCGCCGCCGACGGATGGCTGGGTGAACCCATCGAAGTGGACGAGCACCAGGCTGTCGCGGTGGACCGCATCCGGCGAGTGGTCATGGGCGGCGACCCGACGCGGCCACTGCAGCATCTTGGTGAAGCGCAGACATGCCATGTGATCCAGACGGTCGCAGATTTCGCCGGGTCTTGGTGGGTCTCTGACGACCGCGACGCGCTGGAATACGCACGCCATCACGGGATACGCACCTATCGGACCTTCGAGGTGATGTGCATGATTGTGGCCGACGGGGAACTGCAGGCCGCTCGGGCCTTTCAGTTGATGCGTGACATGCAGGCAGCTGACCGTCAACTGTTCGTGCCCGACAGCCCTCGTGACCTGCAATAGCCGGGACGCGGGCAGTAACCAGGTAGTGGGCCGGGCGTCCCTCCATGCGTGGTCGATCCCTTCCGAGCGTGGTGCGGTCGCCGTGCCCCAACCTCGTCAGCCCGGCGTAAGGTGTCTCGGTGACTTTGTCGGGACTGGTTGAACTTGTCGCCTCCGACCCCACCATCGCTCGGGCCGTTGCGGACGCGCGCCTGGGGCGTCCGCGGGCCCTCGACCTGACCGCACCGGAGGCGCTGCGGCCGGT
>NZ_JAVTWX010000104.1:0-5746 GCF_032229645.1 Brooklawnia sp. | reverse complement strand
CTTTCGCACGGGGAATCCTCCTCCTGGGGTTATCGGACGCCCGTCATGCTACGCCAGGAAGGACTCGCCGCTCAGTCGGGCATCGTCGAGCGCAGGAAGTCCACGGCCTCGGTGATCTCCGAGTCATGAATGACCTTGCCATGCTCGAGCACGATGCCACGGTGGCAGATCGACTTGATGAGCTCGAGATCATGGCTGACGACCACCAGCGTCTGGCCGGCGTCGCGCAACTCACGCATCTTGTGAATGCACTTGCGCTGAAAGGGCTCGTCGCCGACGGCAAGCACTTCGTCCACTAGGAAGATGTCGGGTTCGGAGTGCACGGCCACCGAGAACGCCAGCCGCATGTACATGCCCGACGAGTAGAACTTCACCTCAGAATCGATGAACTTCTCGATACCACTGAAGTCCACGATGGAGTCGAAGCGCTCGTCGATCTCGGCTTCGCTCATGCCGAGGATCGCGCCATTGAGATAGATGTTCTCGCGTCCGGTCAGATCGGGATGCATGCCGGCGCCGACCTCGATCAGGCCGGCAATGCGTCCGCGCACCGCGATCGACCCGGCATCGGGCATCATGACACCACTGATCAGCTTCAGGGTCGTTGACTTTCCCGAGCCGTTGAAGCCGAGCAAAGCGACCGACTCACCCTGATGGATGGACAGCGAAACCCCGTCCAGTGCCTTGAAGGTCTCGGCCAGGTCGCCCTTGCGTCCGCTGGCCCACCAGACCACGTACTCCTTGATCGAGCGGGTGTGGCGTAGCGCGAATTCCTTGTCGACGCCCTCCAGTTGGGCCATCACCAGGTCGTTCGAAGTCTCGCTCATCACAGCTCCTGGGCGAACTTGCCCTCAAGGCGGTGGAAGACCAACTGGCCGAGAGCCAGCGTTCCCAACGCGACGGCCGAGCTGATGGCTACCCCGATCATCCAGTGCGGGGGCATCAGACTGGACGCATCGGCACCGTCGGTCAGCACCCCCCTGGTAGGCATCCAGAAGCAATAATGCGAGAGTTCGACGGCCATCGCCAGCGGATTCAGCTGGTAGATCTTGAACAGCCAGCCGGGGAAGGCGTCGGCCACCATGTGCCATTGGTAGAAGACGGGAGAAAGCCAGATCGCGACCATCATCAACAGTTCGATCAGGTTCTCGGCGTCACGGAAGTAGACATTGAAGGCCGCGAAGGCCAGCCCAATGCCGAGCGCGAAGGCGCAGATCATCAAGATCGCCAGCACCCCACCGAGGATGCTGAAGACGCCGGGACGCCAGCCGAAGACCAGCGCGCCGACGATCAGCACGACGATCTGAGGCACGACGTGCACGAACGCCACCCAGACACTGCTCACCGGGAAGAGTTCGCGCGGCAGGTAGACCTTGCCGACCAGTGGCGCGTTGAAGATGATCGATCTGGTGGTGTTGGAGAGGATCTCATTGAAGAAGTTGATCATCACCATGCCGCTGAACAGATAAACCACGTAGCTGGGGATGGAATCACCCAGCCGCAGGAACCGACCCATCGCCACGTAGTAAACCAGCAGCTGGACTGCGGGCTTCACATAGCTCCACACCATGCCCAGCGCGGAGCCGCGATATCGGACGCGCAGTTCCTTCTTCACCAGTAGCTGAAGCAGGAACCTCCAGCGCGGAAGCGCCAGTAGTCCGATGCTGTGCCCAGGCGGACGAAGCGGTTCGTCAGCCAGCTCCACGGAATTCGTCGCCACCAATCAAGCCCTCTCGGCATTCACCTTCGACGGTCCCCTCTGGTCATGCGACTAGATGCCGAAGGTTTTCTCCCATGCTTCCAACGAAACGACCTGCGGCAGTGCGTCCTGGTACTGCTTGCGCAGCTTGTCCCAGTTGGCCGCCAGCTCAGCGCGAGCGGCCACACTGCGGGCCAGCAGATGCCGCAGCTGTTTCGGATCTCGACGGTACCAGGCCGCACCAGAGCCGTCGGCCTTCGTCACCAGCGCGGAATCGTACTGGCTTAGCACAAAGTACTTGCTGTTGGCGTGACTGATCGAAGCCTCGGGGCGTTCCTTGGCCTTCTCGCTGGCGGGCAGCAACTGCCGGACGATGGTCTTGACCGTCCACGGGGCGAGCGTCACCATGTTCGGGGCCTTCGGACGGGTCTTGAACTTCGGCTTCCCGGTGCGCGAGACGGCCGGGTAAGCGTCCGGATCGGGCCGGTATTGGGCGTCGCTGAACTGCTTGGTCAGCTCCCGCAACTTCGGCATCCGGCTCAGGATCGTCTCGTGCAGATGCTCCGGCCCGGACAGGATATCCTCGATCGCCATCAACCGGATGGTCTGCGCGTAGTACTCGGCGGAGACCGAGTGCTTGACATCAAGGGTCGACAGTTCGTAGATCAGCCTGCCGCCGCGCTCGTACGGCGAATGCAGGAGAGCGGTCAGAATGCGGTTGTGCTCATGGAAGTAGGCCTGCCAGTCGCGTGAATCGTCCTTGTCACCCCACGCGATGTGCCAAAGTCCGGCACCCGGCAGGGTCACCGTGGGGACGCCGATTTCGGCGGCGCGCAGACCGTATTCCAGATCGTCCCACTTGATGAAGATAGGCAGCGACAGCCCCAGCTCGGCGATCACCGAGACCGGCATCAGTTCCATCCACCAGCCGTTGTAATCGACATCGAGGCGGCGGTGCAAGACCGAACGGCTCCGCAGATTGGCTGCGCCAAGATCGACACGATTCTCGGTGCCTTCCAGAGCACCCCACAGCCAGCGCCACTTGTTGATGCCCTCACCGAAGGACTGGGCGACCGACTTCTCGTTGAGATCGAACATCTGCCCGCCGACCAGCGTGCGATTGCGGCAGAAGGCACCGAAGACGGCGAGCCGCTCGATGCTCTCCGGCTCGACGGTGACATCGTCGTCCAGCACCATATGGAACTCGGCCTCGTTGGCTTTGACGGCCTCGTACATGCCGCGCGAGAAGCCACCCGAGCCGCCCATATTGCCCTGGTAGATCATCTTGAGGCGGTCGCCGAGCAGTTCGGCGGCCTCCGGATAGAGCTCGTCGTCCTTGACGTTCTTGTTGCCCTGATCGACGACATAGACCCGCTTCAGGATCGGCTTGAGGTTTTCGGAGGTGGCCAGCACCATCAGAGTTCGGGCGCAGTAGTCGGGGCGGTTGAAGGTGGTGATGCCGATGCTCAGCGAGATCGGACGCACGGGCTCCGCGTTGACCTCCCAGTGGCCGCTGACCAGCCGGGCACCCTCTTCGCCTGCGACAAGGTCGAACCAGTACCAGCCGCCGTCGGTGAACGAGTCGAGCGGCAGCACGAAGCTGATCTGGTTCTCGCTGCCCTTGGTGCGCTTGCTGGCGGCACGCTGGGCACGGCCCTCGGCGTTCGACTTGTAGACCATGACGTTGGCGGAGCCTTCGATGGTCAGCACCAGGCGCACCTTGGTGGCGACGGTCCACTGCCGCCAGTAGCTGGCGGGAAACGCGTTGAAGACGGTCCCCAGCGAGAGTCGCAGACCGGGGGGCAGGGTTCGGGTGCCGCCGTCCTCGGCGATCAGGTCGCTGCGGTCGATTTTCGAACCCGCGACCGCGTCGGCGTCGAGCCGCTGGCCCCGGCGGCCACCGCCATCGGGAGATTCGACTGGGGCGGCACGTCCGAAATCGACGTAGAGCGGCAGGGTGTCTTCCTCACCGGCGGGCGGGAAGACGATGCGGGAGACCTGCGTCCACACAGTCGGGGTTTGGGATGTTTCGGTGCTCACGCTTCCACGCCTCCACTTTTTACGGGGTCGCCATCTGTGAAGTGCGGCCTCAAAACGGTCTCGTAGGTCATCAGCGCGGACGCGATGGCCATGTGCATGTCCAGATACTTGTAGGTGCCCAGGCGTCCGCCGAAAATGACATCGGGTTCAGCGGCTGCCAGCTCACGGTATTTGGCGAGCTTCGCCCGATCATCGTCGGTGTTGATCGGGTAGTAGGGCTCGTCGTCGCGATTAGCGAACCGGCTGAACTCGCGGTGAATGACCGTCTTGTCGGTCGGGTAGTCGCGCTCCGGATGCATGTGACGGAACTCGTGGATCCGGGTGAACGGCACGTCCAGATCTGCGTAATTCATCACCGAGGTGCCCTGGAAATCACCTGTGTCGGTGAGAACCTCTTCTTCGAGGTCGATGGTGCGCCAACTCAGGTCGCCCTCGGCGTACTCGAAGTAGCGGTCGATGGGTCCGGTGTACACGACCGGCACCTTGCCGACGACCTTGGCCTTCGAGTACTCGTGCGAGTCGTCGAAGAAGTCGGTCTCGGTCAGCACGGTGATCAGCGGGTTGTCGATCATCCGGGTCAGCCAGGCTCCGTAGCCGTCGGTGGGCAGGCCCTCGTAATCGTCGCTGAAATAGCGGTTGTTGTAGGTGTAACGCACCGGCAGCCGGCTGACGATCGAGGCCGGCAGATTCTCGGGCTCGGTCTGCCACTGCTTGGCGGTGTAGTTCATGAAGAAGGCTTCGTAGAGCGGCCGCCCGACCAGCGAAACGCCCTTCTCGACGAAGTTCGCCGGCTCCTTGTCGCCCAGTTCTTGCGACTGCTCCTTGATCAGGGCCTTCGCCTCGTCGGGACGATAGGCCGCCGAGAAGAATTGGTTGATGGTGCCCAGGTTCACCGGCATCGGATACACGACACCCTTGTGGGTGGTGTACACGTGGTGCTGGTAGCCGGTGAAGGTGGTGAACCGCTGGACGTAATCCCAGACCTTCTTGTTCGAGGTGTGGAAGAGGTGAGCGCCGTAACGGTGCACCTCGATTCCGGTCGTCGGTTCGGTCTGTGACCAGGCATTGCCACCGATGTGACTGCGTCGTTCAACGATGACGACATGCTTGCCCAACTCGTTGGCTACTCGTTCGGCAATCGTGAGACCGAACAAACCCGACCCCACAACAACCAGATCCGCGTCCATGACACTCCTGACGTACTCGCGCGGCACCAGCCCCGGCACCTCATGACAATCTACCTGAACCTCACAGCCACGCGCGCTTCCGGTCGGGGTTTTGCGCCTGAGGTCCTGCGGATCAATGGCACGGACGACACCAATCGCGCGATGTCGTCTCTGCACAGCCACAAACGCGCGGCCGGAACTGAGTGGATCAGACTAGGGCCTGACAGGAGGACTACTTGGGGAACCTCAGGAAGAACTGCTGCACCTCTCGAGGATCGCCGGAAAGTTTGCCGGTGATCGTCCCCGAGTACCAGTACACGACGCCGATCTCTTGGTCACCATCGTTGCGCGCGTAGTACCAGAAGTGCCCGGCCCCTGAGTCGATGTCGCCGTCAACAAGCGGACCGATGCCCAACTCGGCAGACCGCAGGGCGTCCACGTAGGCCTCGGCCTCTTCCTGCGTCCCCCACTGGGCGAATGTCGCCGCCAAAGCGTCATCGTCCGACACGAATTCACCGGACGCCACGTCAACCACACCGTCGCTCATCTCGGCGTCCAACGCCTCGATACCGGAATCATTGGCTTCCCAGCTGTAGTCATCGATCTCTATATCAGCGGCATAGCTATCGATCTCGCCGTCAGTTTCCGATGCGTCAGCCCCAGCGTCCTGGACTGTAACGTCGGCCGACTCGTCTTCGGCGGCTTCTTCGTCCACCCACATGGTGGATTGCTCGGGCGCGGCATCAATGTCGTCATCGGGTGCCGCCCACACGAGCGCGATGGCCGGCACAGCTATGACGGCGGTGACACAAGCCGCGATCACAAAGCGGGAAGGAGGCAT
>NZ_JAVTWX010000103.1:0-5790 GCF_032229645.1 Brooklawnia sp. | reverse complement strand
TCGGCACCTGGAAGGATTCGACCGATCCGTCTCCGGTGATGGCCTCAAGGTGATCGAGTGCGGCCATGAAGCGGTTCTTCTCCCGCTCGAAGAGAGCCTCGTCCTCGTTCAGTTCGAAGACCGCAGACATGAAGTTCTCGTGACTCGCGCCCTCTTCGAGCCGTCGGATCAGATAGGCGATCGCCACGTCGAATTCTTCGGGATGCACGACCGGGGTGTAGAGCAGCAGCGAACCGACCTCGCGCTTGACTGCTTCCGCCTGCCCCGTGGCCATGCCGAGCAGCATCTCGACATCGATGCCCTCGGTGACGCCGCGTTCTTTGGCGAGTAGCCAGGCCAGGGCAACGTCGAAGAGATTGTGACCCGCGATTCCGACGCGCACATTCTTCACGTGCTCGGGCCGCAGGGCGTAGTCGAGCACGGCCTTGTAGCCGGTGTCGCTGGCCTGCTTCGAGCCCCAGGTCGTCGCCGGCCACCCATGGATCGCGGCATCCACCAATTCCATTGGCAGGTTTGCGCCCTTGACGACACGGATCTTGATAGGAGCGCCACCCTCGGCAACCCGCTTGGCCGCCCATTCCTGCAGTCCCATAGCGGCACCCAGGGCATCGGGCAGATAGGCCTGCAAGACGATGCCGGCCTGCAGGTTTCGGAATTCCGGACGCTCGAGGATTCGCTTGAAGACCGCGATGGTCAGGTCGAGATCCTTGTACTCCTCCATGTCGAGGTTGATGAACTTCTGCGGGCTGGCGGCGGCCGCGCATTCGAAAAGCGGCTGCAGATGGTTCACGATGTGGTCGACGGCATCGTCGAAGGCCCAGTGGTTGTGCGGTGCCACGGTCGCCGACACCTTGATCGACGCGTAGTCAACGTCGTCGCGCTGCAGCAGCCGAAGAGTACCGCCGAGCCTGTGCTCGGCCTCCGTATCACCGAGAATCGCCTCGCCGAGCAGATTGACGTTCAGGCGGATGCCGTCCTTCTTGATCTTCTGGATGGCCGCGCCCAGCTTGGCGTCGGTGGCATCGATGATGAGGTGACTCACCAATTCGCGCAGCACCTTACGGGCCGCCGGAACCACTACCTGCGGCAGCGGGCCTGCGAAAGTCTTACCCAGCGTCATCCCGCCGCGCATGACCAGCGGTAGGAACTTCGGTGTGATCGGGGCGAGCTCCTTCAGCTTCTTGGCGGCCGCACGGAGGTCCTCGGGACGCACCACACCATCGACGAATCCGACCGTGAAATCCAGACCGTTCGGATCCTGCAGCACTCCGGCCAGCAGCGCGGCCGAAGACTCGACAGGATAGTCCGCAGCCTCGGCCAGCCAGCGCCGGACCAGCGCTATGGCAGGCTCCGCTAGGTCCTGGGGACGAATATCGGTCGCGTCTGCCATGGGAGTGCCCTTCAGTCAACCCCGCGCGCTCGCGCGCACCAGGAATTAATCATCTGGTGTCATGGTGGGCCACCCGTAACCTAAAGTAAAGTGCAATTATCTGCGGATTGAACATCAGCTATCCTTAACATTCCTAATCAATGGGCTGTTGCGGACCGCGGCACCCCCACAGCGGCGAGCGCGCGAAACAGACTCTTAACACTCCTAGTCACGGCGCGCGGAAGGGCAAGGATGCTGGACCTCAAACGCCTCAGGTTGCTTCGAGAACTCCACGTCCGGGGCACGATCATCGCGGTCGCCGATGCCCTCAGCTTCAGCCCCTCGGCGGTGTCCCAGCAGTTGACCACCTTGGAGAAGGAGCTCGGAGTCCCCCTGCTGACACGCGCCGGACGTCACCTCCAACTCACGCCGGCGGCTAAGCTGCTGGTCGCCGAGACCGAGCAGCTACTCGACGAGGTGGAGCGTGTCGAATCGTCCATGCGCAGCTTCGACGAGACGGTCCGCGGCACCGTGCGGGTGGCCGCGTTCCAAACAGCTGTACTGGCGATTCTGCCCACGGCACTGAGGCGGCTGCGGGCCGAGTACCCCTCGGTACGAGTCCAACTCGTGCAGCATGAGCCCGAGGCAGCCTTGCGCGAGACCTGGGCACGAGGTTTCGATCTGGTGATCGCCGAGCAGTACCCGGGTCACGCCACCGAGCATTTCGACGGCCTGGACCGCCGGCCTCTCATTCGAGATCGCATCCAACTGGCCCTTCCCCCAAGCGCCATTGATGATCCGGCCTTCGACGATGCCCACACGCTCGCCGATGCAGCGGGCCTTCCGTGGGTGATGGAGCCCAAGGGGGCGGCCTCACGTCACTGGGCTGAGCAGCAGTGCCGCAGCAGTGGGTTCGAGCCGGACGTCCGCTATGAGACGGCCGACCTGCAGGCCCACATCCGGCTGATCGAATCCGGGAATGCGGTTGGGCTGCTTCCCGGCCTCATCCATGCCGGTCCCTCACCAAAGCTGCGCTTGATCGACCTGCCCGGCGACCCCCGACGGACAATCTTCACTGCCGCCCGGGTCTCCAGCACGGCCAATCCGGCGCTGGTAGCCTTCCGCACGATCCTCACCCAGGTCGCCGAGGCCTACGAACTGACCAGGCACAGCGCATAGCGGTCGCCAGGCCGCACAGATATTCCCAGGATCAGGCGGCGTCCGCCGCGAGCAGGTATTGGCCGTTCATCTCGGCATAGCGTCCGCCGGCGGCGAGCAGTTCGTGATGGCTGCCGCGTTCGACAATCCGGCCCCGGTCGAGCACAACGATCTGGTCGGCGTCGCGAATCGTGCCGAGCCGGTGCGCGATGGTGAGCGTAGTTCGCCCGGCGGCCAGATGATCAAGGGCCGCCTGCAACTCGTGCTCGGTGGTCACGTCCAAGGCACTGGTGGCCTCATCCAAGACCAGCACGCACGGGTTGCGCAGCAAGGTGCGCGCCACCGCGATGCGTTGCCGTTCTCCCCCGCTGAATCGGTGCCCGCGAGCGCCGACGACCGTGTCCAGGCCCTCGGGCAGCCCGCGCACAACATCGGCGATGCGGGCGGCGTCGAGTGCCTGCCAGAGCTCGGAATCACTGGCGTCCGGCTTGGCCAGCAGCAAATTGCCGCGCAGGCTGTCATGTACCAGGTAGGTCTCCTGCGTCACCACTCCGACGATGGACGTCAAGGTGTTCGGGTCGAAGTCGCGAAGATCGATACCGTCGATCGTGATGCGACCCTGCGTCGGATCGGCGAGCCTCGACAACAAGGACGCCGCAGTCGACTTGCCCGATCCGGTCGATCCTGCCAAACCGACCGATCCACCGGCCGGGATCGTCAGATCGACGTCGTCCAGAGCGGGCCGGTCGGCGTCCGGATAGGCATAGCCGACATGCTCGTAGCGGATCTCGCCGCGCATGCTGCTCGCGTCGACCTGCACCGGAACCGCCGGCGCAGGAACGTGCGGCACCAGATCGAGATACTCGAAGACGCGGCTGAGCAGGGCCATCGACGCAACCCACTGGGCCCCAATGTTGAGCAGCCCCATGATCGGACGGAAGATCTGCGCTTGCAGCGCAGTGAACGCCACCACCGTGCCGATGGTCAGGCCGCCATCGACCGGCCCGAAGCCGGCCGCCAGATAGATGACCGCGGGCAGCGCCGCAAAGATGATGTTCATCGTTGCCATCCGCCAACGCCCGGCCAGCTGTGACCGCATGTCTAGGTCGATCAGTTTGGCGGAGATCGCGGAGAATGATGCCGTGCGCTGGTCGGCGATGCCGAGGGTCTTCGACAACAATGCTCCGCTGACGGTGAGTGCCTCGTCCACTTCGCCGTGCAATTGCGCCATGGCTGCCTGGCGCGCCCGGGTGAGATCGCGGCGCACCAAGGCGACCCTGCGAGTACCCCAAATCGCGGGAGGCAGCACGACCAGGCTGATCAAGCTCAGCCGCCAATCGAGAACGGCCATCGCGACCGCCGTTGCGACTGCGGTGGTGAGGTTTGTCGCCACCGATGTAGCGGTCGTGGTGAGCACCGCCTGAAGGCCGGCAACGTCGTTGACCAACCGGGACTGAATCTCGCCGGCCCGAGTGCGTTTGAAGAAGTCGATCGACTGCCGCTGAAGATTAGCGAAGACATCGACGCGCAGATTGTGCATGACACGTTCACCGATGGCGCTGGCCAGCCACGTCTGCCAGACCCCGCCGATAGCGGTGACGATCGCGATCGCGACCATGCCGAGCGCTGCCATGACGAGCAACTGGGTGTCGCGGTCGGGCAGGGCGTCATCGATCACCGCACGCAGCAGGAACGGTTGTCCCATGCCGACGAGCGCGATCAACACGATGATGCCCAGCAGCAGCGTCAGGCGCCAGCGCTGAGGCGCGAAGAGCCCCGCGATTCGCTGCCAACGCACAGGGGATTCCGCAAGCTGTGCCTTGTCAGCGGGATCGATGCGTTGCGGTCCCAGGCCGCTCATGCCACCAAGATCTGCCATGGGAAATCACCTCCATCCAAGATATACTGAGGTACAACAATTAAGAGGTTACCTCATTACTTTGGAAATGCAAGTCATTTGTGAGCGAAAGGACGGATGCTGTGAGCGAACCGGCGACCAATCATCAAGGCCGGGTCGACGACCTCGGCGAACTCTTCGCCCGCGTCGCCCGGCAGCAGCGCCGAGCCACGCTCAGCGCGCTGGAGCCCTTTGGCGTCAGCCCGCACCAGGCCCGGGCCCTTCGGCAGATCATCAGGTCGGGTCCGTTGCGCCCCAGCCAACTCGCCGAACAGTTGAGGATCAGTCTGCGCTCGGCCACAGAGGTTGTCGAAGCCCTGGTCGGCGCAGGTTTACTGGCACGCGAACCCGATCCGCGCGATCGGCGTGCGATTCTGGTGAGCGCCACCGCGTCGGGCATCGAGCGCGCCGACCAGATCAGCCAGGTACGTGCCGCACAAGGCGAAGTCTTCTTGTCGGGCCTTGACGAATCAGACCGCTCCGAGTTGCGGCGCATCCTCCAGCACCTGGATCACCAGCCCGAGTAGTGGTCGGGTCTCACCCACCGGACCCACCCGGTTCGCGCGAGGCCAGCCCAAGACCCGAAATCAGCCGGCTAGAGCCCCGAGTTCTCGGTGCGGACGAGGATTCGTCCGCACTCCTCACAACGCAACACATCGTCGGGCGCCGCGGTGGCCTGCCGCTTCAACTCACTCATGTCCAACTCCAGGCCACACCCACCGCACCGCCGGGCCCGCAGTTCGGCAGCACCCGTACCGCCGGCACGCTGCGCCACCTTCTCGTAGATTGCCATCAAGTCGGCCGGCAGGCGGCCGGACAGCGTTGACCGCTGTTCCGACAACTGGGTCGCCAAGATATCGAGCTCGGCGGCAGCGTTGTTGCGGCTGGCCAGTAGATCCCGCATCTGGGTCTCGATATCGTTGCGCTCGGCAGTCAGTTTGTCGCAGATCGCGGTCTCGTCCTCGATCTGCTGCATGATCTCAAGCTGGGTGTCCTCCAAGGTGGAGATGCGCCCGCGAAGGTGCTCGACCTCGTCCAGCATCGGCTGCAACGCCTTTGCCGTGATCAAGCCGGCGTCGATCTTCTGCTGATTGCGCTCCAGCCGGGCGCGCGCCGGCGCCAGATCGATCTCCACCCGCTCCTGCTCGATCTCCGCATCTGCCCTGCGGGTCTGCGCGGCAACGATCTGCTCGCTCAGCTTGCCGCGTTTGACCTGCAGTTCGGCCAGTGCGGCGTTCTCGGGAAGGGTCGACCGGCGGTGGCGCAGCCTGGCCACTTGGGTATCGAGATCGGCGACCTGCAGCAGCGCGCGTTGCGCACCGGAATCAGCTTGCATCGATGAAACCTTTCGTTGCCAGAAGCTTAG
>NZ_JAVTWX010000102.1:26558-37894 GCF_032229645.1 Brooklawnia sp. | reverse complement strand
TACTTGTCGGCGGTGATCCGCGCCGCACGCGCTCAGCGGGGCAGGATAAGCTCGGCTCCGCCGCGTCCTGGCGTCGAGTGGAGGAATCATGGCCGAGATCCGCAAGCATCGTCCGCGCACCAGCTCCATCGGAGATCAGGTGCGTGCCAGCGTTGATTCCGGCCCGCGTCCGGTGATCCCCGGGGAAGATTTCGATCCGTTCGTCGACGAGTCGGACGAGACCGCAGACGCCACCGAGCCGGACACCGTCGGGTTCGCGGTCACCGGCCTGGCTGCGACAGATGTGGGCACCAGCGGGTGGCTGAGCCTCGATACCAACGCCTTGCAGGCGCTGCTCGCCACCTCGCATGCCGCGGCCGCTCCGGCCGATGCGGACGACGATGACCTCGACGACGAGTTCGATGATGATGCCGACTTCGACGACGAAGACGACGATGACCTGGACGTCGAAGACGGCAACGCCTGAGAACCGCTACCGCAGCGACGAGGCAGCCTCTAGGACGAGGCGTGCTTCGCCTTGGCCCGCAGGGCGTCGATGTCGAAGCGTGTAGCCGCGGCGAGGTCGATCTGATCGTCCTCGATCTCCCAAGGGTCCACCACCGGCGGCAGCTGCTCGGAACGCGGGTCGTCCACGAACCCCTGGGATGGGTCATAGGGGTTCGACTGGGTCCTTGCGACCGGGTCGAGATTGATCATCGCCTCGTCGGGAAGGTTGGCCAGCACATCGCGCACGTAGCCGCGGGCTGCCTCCAGAAGCGGCACATCGCGCTGCTCCCGCTGCGCCTGATACCAGCGATAGTCCAGCAGTTCGTGATAGATCTGCGCGGGATCGCGCTTGCCCATCAACTCCGGCGGAATCAGGCTGACCACCGGCTCAAAGCAGTCGGTCAGCCATCGGTGCGCTGACACAGCCTCGTCCTGGCTCTGCAGACCGCAGCGCACGATATAGGTGTCGAGGTCGTTGAGCAGCCGGCGCGCCTGGTTCTCCTCGGTGTCCAGTCCGGTGAGGCGCAGTAGCCGACGCGAATGGTGCCCGGCATCCACCACTTTCGGCTGGATCCGGATGGTCTGCCCGTCGACGGAGGTATCGATGTCGAGTTCGGCGATGTCGAAACCGAGCGCGTTCAGGCGACGGACGCGGCTCTCGATGCGGTGCAGCTCGGAGCCGCTGAACTCCTCGACGCCGGTCAGCTCGTGCCACAGTCCGTTGTAGCGAGTCTCGATGCTGTCGACCATGATGAGCGGGTCGAGGGAAGCGTCGAGCAGACCGCCGGCCTCAAGATCGCAGAAGTCACCGAAGATGTTCACCCTGGCTATCGCGAGGTCGTGCTGACGCTGGCCATCGGTGAGCTTGTCGTGCAGTTCGCCGGTCTCGGCGTCGACCAGGTAGGCGGCGAATTCGCCCGCATCGCGGCGGAACAGAATATTCGACAGCGAGACGTCTCCCCACATCAGCCCGATCAGGTGAAGCCTGGCCAGCAGGACGACCATGGCATCGAGCAGCAACGAAACCGTCTCGTTGCGTATGCCGGGGGTGAACAGCGAACGATAGGGCAGTGCGAACTGCAGGTGTTTGGTCAGCAGAATCGGGTCGAGCGGTCCGCCCTGGGAGTCCTGGCGGGCGCTGATCACCCCGACCGGTTCGACGGCGGGGGTGTGCAGCCTCATCAGATCATGCAGCAGGCGGTACTCGTGGAGCGCCAGATCTTCGTTGACTTCCTTCGCGGCCAGAACCTCGTCACCGACCTCGATGAACCGGACGACATGGCGCGAGATACCTCGGGGAAGCGCGACCAGGTATCTCTCAGGCCACTCGGCCAAAGGCGTATCCCAAGGCAGCGGCAGCAGCTGTGAGTTCGGAGTGGCGGACAAGAACCTGGGCACGCAGTTAGCCTACTGGCCGGCCTCCAACGCCCGCTCCAGGCCGTCGCGGATATCGGCCACCAGATCGTCGACAGGTTCGATGCCGACCGACAGGCGTAGCAGTGCGGGAGTGATACCGGCCGCATGCTGCACCTCCGGAGTCATCGAGGCATGGGTCATGGACGCCGGATGTGCCACCAACGATTCCACGCCGCCGAGTGACTCGGCGATGTCGAAGATCCGCAGCCCGTCGCAGAATGCCGCCGCGCCGGCCAACCCGCCGACGACCTCGAAGCTGATCATCGAACCGAAGCCGGTCTGCTGGCGAGCGGCGATCTGGTGGCCGGGATGGTCCTTCAGGCCGGGATAGTAGACCGCTGTCGTCGCCGGGTGGGTGGTCAGCAGCTCCACGATCGCGGCGGCGTTCGCATCGTGGACGCGGACCCGTGCGTCCAGGGTGCGCAGCCCCCGCAGCGCCAGCCAGGAGTCGAAGGCGCTCGCGGTGACGCCGATCACGTTCGCCCACAGCCTCAGCTTTTCGCCCAGCTCATCGTCGGCGGTGACGAGCGCGCCGCCCACCACGTCGGAATGGCCGTTGATGAACTTGGTGGTTGAATGGACGACCACATCGGCTCCGAAGGCGATCGGACGCTGCCGCAGCGGTGAGCAGAAGGTATTGTCGGCCACCGCCAGGGCGCCTGCGGCGTGAACCTGGTCGATCGTCGATGCCAGATCGACCAGCCGCAGCAGGGGATTGGACGGGGTCTCGATCAACACCAGATCGGTCGGCTTCGCCAGGGCTGCGGCCAACGCTTCGGGATCGGTTTGTTCGACGTAGTCGACAGTGAAATGGCCGGTTCCCGCGAGGTGATTGAGCAGCCGCCAGGTTCCGCCGTAGCAGTCATGCGGCGCAACGATGCGTCCGGATGCGGGCACTAGCGCAGTGAAACAGAGCATCAATGCAGACAACCCGGACGATGTGATGACGCCGCTCGCGCCGCCCTCCAGCGTGGCGATCGCTTCGCCGAGCAGATCTCGAGTGGGGTTGCCGGAACGACTGTAGTCGTAGCCGGGCGGATTGCTCAGCCCGTCGAACGCGTAGTTCGTGCCCAGGTAGATCGGCGGCACGATTGACGAGAACGCGGTATCGGAATCGAGACCGGCGCGTAGGCCGCGTGCGAGCCGAGAGATCGAGGGGTCCATGGCTGCCAAGATAGCGCTCCCCCACGAGGACGGCCGGGTGGAGCCGAAAGTATGAGCGTCGCCGCCGAGGCCGACGAAGCCGTTGACGAGCACCCCTGTTGCCGGACGCCAACCGGCGGGGCCCGGTTGTTCGGGGTCCCGCCGAGTGGCGTGAAAGCGGTCGTCAGGTGCGTTGAGAGCCCATCGTGGGGTCACATCCCCGCACCCGGTCCCAAGACAGGGTGCGGGGATCAGGACAGGCGAGAGCCGGTCTCGGTGTCAAAGACGTGCACAGAAGCCGGATTGGTGTGCAGACGGACGAGTTCACCGCGGGCCGGTGGCTGACGGGTCGTCACTCGGGCGACGATCTGCGGCGCCGTGCCACCCGTGGTGGCGTCCGGAGCATCGATGAGCGAACCGTAGAGATAGGAGTCTGCTCCGGTCTCCTCGACCACCGCGATCTTCATGCCGATGCCCTGGCTGCCGGACAGTTCGAACGCCTCGGGACGGATACCGACGGTGACGGTGTTGCCGGTGGCCTTGCTGAGCACGGCCCGGTCGATCGGGATTACGTGACCGGTGACCGTCACCCCGCCGTCGACGATGTCGGCCTTGATGAGGTTCATGGCGGGCGAGCCGATGAACCCTGCAACGAAGAGGTTGGCCGGACGATCGTAGAGCGCCAGCGGGCTGTCGACCTGCTGCAAGATGCCATCCTTCATGACGGCGACGCGATCGCCCATCGTCATGGCCTCGACCTGGTCGTGCGTGACGTAGACGGTGGTGACGCCGAGCCGTGACTGCAGTGCCGCGATCTGGGTACGGGTTTGGACACGCAGCTTGGCGTCCAGGTTCGACAGCGGCTCGTCCATCAAGAAGACCTGCGGGTTGCGGACGATCGCCCGTCCCATCGCGACGCGCTGACGCTGGCCGCCGGAGAGGTTCTTCGGCTTGCGGGCGAGCAGTTCGGTCAGGCCGAGCAGTGTGGCTGCTTCCTGAACCCGGCGGTCGCGCTCGTCCTTGGCGATGCCTTGCATCTTGAGTGCGAAGCCCATGTTGTCCGCCACGGTCATGTGCGGATAGAGCGCGTAATTCTGGAAGACCATCGCGATATCGCGATCTTTCGGGGGGAGGTCGGTGACATCGCGATCGCCGATCCATACCGCACCCGAATTGACCTCTTCGAGACCGGCTAGCATGCGGAGCGAAGTCGACTTGCCGCAACCCGATGGTCCGACGAGTACCATGAACTCGCCGTCGCCGATTTCAAGATTCAGGTGATTGACTGCGGGGTGATCCGCTGCGGGGTAGATGCGTACTGCGTCCCGGTAGCTGACTGTGGCCATGATGAAGCCACCATCCTTTCTATGGGCAGGAACGTGCCCAACGATCCGTAGTAGAAGGACAAGGACTACCTCGTCCTGCCGAGAACAATGCCATGTCTGGAGGCGGTTTGACCAGCGGGTTCGCCAGAAGTGTCCGCATTGTGGACGTGGTCGGCCGCCGTTCGACGTCGATCAGGCCGGTTCGGCCAGCCAGGTGAGCAGTCGCCAGCGGCCGTTCTCGCGGATGAAGACGCGCAGATTGTCGAAGACCTGGACGGCCTCGGGGTCGGCGAGTGCCCATTTCTCGACGGTACAGCGGGCGGTCGCGCGGTGAGGTCCGTGGATCTCGAGGTCGAGCATCGTGGTCTGCCGCCTGGCCCCGGTGGTCAACCCTGCGATGAACTCGGCCTTGGTCGACAGCGGGCCGCTGGGCCGGCGCATGATGAACCGTTCGTGCAACAGCTGTTCGAACCATGCCTTGTCGGCGTCCGACTCGGCCCGGCCGATTCGTTCGTTGATCTCCAGCAGTTCGGCGAAGGTCGTCTGATCGCTCATGAGGTCAGCCTAGAGACGATTTCTCTCGGCCGTTGACGGCGGTCGCCGTTCACAGTCGCCAGGTAGGCTCGCTGGGTGGCTGATGAGCGTCCGGCAGACTTGTCCCGGCATGGCGAACCCGTCGACGGGGCGGACGAGGCGCTGGCCGGCGAGGACGCCGGAGCCGTCGTCGCCGGTGGATCCGGCGACCAGCAGCCGGAACGTGAGTGGTGGGACGATCCGGGCATGCCGTGGCGGCGCAAGCCGACTCGCAGCGACATCGCCTGCATGGCGTGGATCGGTTTCCTGGGTGTCTTCAGCCTCGCGATGCTTCCGCTGCGTGCTTGGCTGCTGGGATCCCCCGACCGATTGGTCTGGCTGGTCGGGCTGATGGGCTCACGCTCGGGGACGACGCTGCTCGGCTCGCTGGTCCGGGTGGGGGAGAACGTGCCGGTCGTCTGGCCGATCCTGCTGGGCACCTTGATGTCGATCAAGCTCGACTGGACGTACTGGTGGGCGGGCAAGCTGTGGGGACGCGGCATGATCGAGATCTGGGCGGGCCAGTCCCAACGTGCCGCGCGCAACTATGCCCGGGCGGAGCGCTGGGCCACCAAGCTCGGCTGGGTGGGCATCTTCGTCGCCTATGTGCCGATCCCGCTGCCCTTGACCGCCGTCATCTTCGTGCTGGCCGGGGCTCAGGGAATGGGCTGGAAGAAATTCATGGCGCTCGACTTCGCGTCCTGTCTGCTCTGGTTGATCGGATACTTCTGTTTCGGCTATCTGGTCGGCGAGCCGGCCGTCAAGGTGCTGGAGTTCTACGGCAAGATCGCCAACTATGTCGCGGTCGGGCTGGTGGTCGCCATCGTGGTGATGACCTTCGTGCGCGGCCGCCGCAGGGTCGAGGGCTGAGGACCTCCGATGATTCGTCAGGCCCTGAGAGTTTCTCTCAGGGTTTTCCCACAGATCCCCTGAAACGCCGCGTCAGATGTCGCAAGTGAGCTGAGAGTTTGCTTAACTTTTCTTCATGGGAACCTCACAGAGCACGACCCCAACGCACCTGCATCGGTTGCCCGTCAACGGAGCAGTGAAGCTCTGCACCCTGGTCATCGGACTCCCGGTGCTGTTCTGGGCCCTCCTCGACCTGCAGGGCGGGCTGATCGCGGGTCTGGTCACGCTGATCGTCGGGGTCACGACTTCGGCGGCCTTCACCTGGCGCGACCGGGAACCCGAAGCCACGATCGAGCGGATCTGATTGCGGCGGCCGGATTTCGTCCACGGGCACCGGCCGGGCACAATAGTCAGGCGCCTGGTTTCACCGACGCACGCCTCCGTAGCTCAGCGGCCAGAGCAACCGCCTTGTAAGCGGTAGGTCGAGGGTTCGACTCCCTCCGGGGGCTCCAGCTGTTTGGATGGTTGTTTGCCCAACAGATTTGGGTGTTGGGCCTCAGGCGTCCATGCCGGTAGCGACCAGGAAACCCTGCCCGTCGCCGCTGACCTGCACTTGGCAGCCCGCCTCGAGGAACGCTGCTTGACCCTGCTTCAGAACGAGCCCGTCCAGACCCTGCGAGGCGCCGATCTCACCCTGGGTGGCCAGCAGGATCCGGCCGGAGAGTTCGCCAGGGAGTTCGACCATTCGTCCGGGCTTGAGTTCCAGCCGCCAGCAGGCGAAAGCTCGCTCGTCTGTCGGGTAGCGCCACAGTCCCGGCATCTCCTGCTCCGGCAACATCGGCGGGATCGGCTCGGTGGTGAATCTCACGACCAGGGTCAAGGCGGCCGGGTCGATGTGTTTGGACGTCAGTCCGCCGCGCAGCACATTGTCCGAATTGCCCATCACTTCGACGCCGGTACCGTGCAGATAGGAGTGCAAGGTGCCAGGCTGCAGATAAAGCCCCTCACCCGGCTGCAGGGTGTGGCGATTCAGCAGCAGCGCCGCCAGCAGGCTCGGATCCCCGGGGAAGTGCTCGTCCAGCAGCACAGCGGTGCGCGCGAACTCCCCCAGGTCGTCCTCGTCGTCCACGTGGTTGATCGCGGCGGCCACCACATCGGTGACGGCGGCCTTCCGGTCGTCGTCGGTGACCAGGCAGTTCATGAACACTTCGGCCAGACCCGCGCGTCCGCCCCGGTTCCTCAGCGGGGCGAAGATCTGCTCGGAAGCAGGGTTGAGGCCGAGTTGCGAGAAGAGCTCGGCAGTGGTATCGGGATCGCGGAAGCCCGCCAGCGCATCGAACTGGGTGATCGCCACGATCAGCTCGGGCTTGTCCCACGGGTCCTTGAAGGTGCGCTCCGGGGCGTCCATCGGGATCTGATTGTGATTCTCTTGGTCGAAGCCGCTCTGCGCGTCGATCCGGTTAGGGTGCGCCTGCAGGCTGAGCGGGCGTCCGGCCGACAGTAGCTTCATCAGATAAGGCAGCCGGCCCTCAAACTCGAGCCGAGCCGAATCGCCGACCATGCGAGGGTGCTGTTCGATCGCCGTGTCGAGGCGGACGGCTCCGTCGATCAGTGAGGGGTCGTTGGGGTGGGCGCCCAGCCAGTATTCGGCCAGCGGACGACCATCATCGGGTAGGCCGAGGATGGCGGGGATCGCGTCATGCGAACCCCAGTCGTACCGCTTGATGCTCCCAGTCAGCGGATGCATCCGCCCTCCTTGTTTAGGTAACGTCCGCCATGCGTCGCCGCCGATTGGGGTCGCGGCGGGCGCTTGTGTGACGAAGCAACGAGACATCTTACCAATCCGGCGGAATGGCCAGCGCTGAGGACTCGTACGTGAGAACCTTCGCCGGCGCGCGTTCTATCGGACGTCGCGCCTGGCGATAATCACACCGGTGTGATTCGCGGTTGTAGAATCGCCGCATGGTCGAAGCAGCGCGTACTCCCAGCTCGGAAGCCCGGTCGTTGGCCGAGCGTGAGGCTGCCATCTTGGATTTCGAGAAGAGTTGGTGGCAGGCCAAGGCTCCCAAGGAGACCGAGATCCGCGAGCGGTTCAACCTCTCTGCGGCGCGCTATTACCAAATCCTCAATGCGCTGATCGATCGTCCAGAAGCTCTCGAGCATGACCCGTTGCTGGTCAAGCGGCTCCGTCGGCTGCGGGAGCAGCGTCAGCGCAACCGTTCTGCGTCCCGGCTTTCGACCCGCTGACGTCCACATCCCGCAAGAATGCCCGTGCGCTCTCGATGAAGAGCTCGTGGGCCTCGAGCTGTGCCCAATGACCGGTCTGCGGGACGATCAGCAGCTGCGCATTCGGCATCAGCCCGGCCGCTCGCCGTGAGCCCGCCGGATCGACGATCGGATCATCCTCCCCGTGGAAGAACAGGGTCGGTGCCGAGATCTCGTGGACGACGGGCAGCAGGTTGTTGGTCAGCCGTCGTCGTCCGAGAGTCGCCTGGTTATATCGCCCGTAGCCGAGGCCTGCTTTGGATGCGCGAGCCTCGCGGACGAACTCGTCGACGACCTCGGCTGGTAGCGTCGCCGGGTCGTTGACGATCGCTTTGAGGACGGTGCCCGCGAATTGATTCGCGAGGCGGGCCAGCGGTAGCAGCGCCCAGTCGGGGAGTTGTGTGCCGAGCCATGAGACGAAATGGGTGATACGTCCGCCGACTCTATCGGCGAGGCCACCGGGGCCGATCAGGATCAGCGCAGCCGCGAAATCAGGGTGCCGACGAGCAACATTCAACGCCACATCACCTCCCATCGAGACCCCGGCGACGACGGCCTTCGAGATGGCCAGTTCTTCGGCGACTCGGACGACGAAGTCGGCCATCGGACCTGGGCCACCCAGCGGTGGAATCTCGCGGGTGCCCCCGAACCCCGGCAAATCGATGGCGATCACCTTTCGGTCGGCGCCCAGCGCGCTGAAACTGCGGAACCAGGAAATGCCGGCATTGTCGGTGCCGCCGCCGTGGATGAGGACCACCGGGGTATTGCGGTTGCCGGTGCCGCCGACCAGCACCCGCACGCGGCCGCAGGGCAAACCGACGAAACGCTCTTCGGCTCCCGGGGGAATCAGGTGGTTGGTTTGGGGCGCTGGATACCCGCCGGCGGCCAGGTCGGCACCGACCTCGAAGAGGTTCGCTGCATAGGCCGTGCCGGTGCGCCACCTCGACCATGCCGTGGCGGCCGCGTAGAGCGGCAGGAAGGCCAGCCCGGCGCAGATGGCCCACTGTCTGGCATGGGCCGCCTCATGTTCCAGCAGCCGCGGATTGCGCCTCAACAGCGAACTCATGGTGCCCCGCGGGACGATCACCACGCTGCCTATCGTGAACGCTCCGGCCGCAGGAAATCCCAGCCGGTAACCTTCGGCGACCCACAGGCCGCAAGGCCCGCGGCGTGGACGAGCGCGTCCGGCCCACGCGATGGCGAAGCCGAGCGGCGTCGTTAGATTCACCCAGTTGACGATCGCGCGCAGCCGGTGGTCGCGACTCGTGTCGTCCATGTCATCAGCCTATGGCCGTTAGATCGTTTGAGCCTATGGCCCTCATCTCGATTGGGCCTGTGGCCGATAGATCGTTTGCACTCGAAGCATCCGAGTGCTAATAATGAAGCTGGCACTCGAACCAACAGAGTGCCACCGCTTCGAGTAGTGGTGCGGGTGAGACCCAAGGGGTCGTCCGTCGCGGGCATCGGCAGCCATGAATCGCAGCGACCACTAGACAACCGAACGGGGCATGGCCCCTGATGCCAAAGGATTTTCCACAGAACCATGGCAAAACTCATTGAATTCGACTCGGAAGCCCGTAAGGCTCTCGAGAAGGGTATGAACACCCTGGCCGATGCCGTCAAGGTGACCCTGGGCCCGAAGGGACGCAATGTCGTCCTGGAGAAGTCGTGGGGCGCCCCGACGATCACCAACGATGGCGTGTCCATCGCCAAGGAGATCGAACTTGCCGACCCCTTCGAGAAGATCGGCGCAGAGCTGGTCAAAGAGGTCGCCAAGAAGACCGATGACGTTGCAGGCGATGGCACCACGACCGCAACCGTGCTCGCCCAGGCGATGGTGCACGAAGGTCTGCGCAATGTGACCGCCGGCGCCAACCCGATTGAGCTGAAGCGCGGCATCGACAAGGCCGTTGCCGCGATCGCCGAGCAGTTGGCCGCCATGTCGACCGAGGTCGAGACCAAGGAGCAGATCGCTCAGACTGCTTCCATTTCGGCCGGTGATCCCACCGTCGGCGAGATCATCGCCGAGGCCATGGACAAGGTCGGCAAGGAAGGCGTCATCACCGTCGACGAGTCCAACACCTTCGGCATGGAGCTCGAGCTCACCGAGGGCATGAACTTCGACAAGGGCTACATCTCCGGCTACTTCGTCACCGATCCGGAGCGCATGGAAGCCAGCGTCGAGGATCCCTACATCCTGATCGTCGACAGCAAGGTGTCCTCCTTGAAGGACCTGCTGCCGGTGCTCGAGAAGGTGCAGCAGACCGGTCGTCCGCTCTTGGTCATCGCCGAGGACGTCGACGGTGAGGCCCTGGCCGGGCTGGTCGTCAACAAGTTGCGCGGCACCTTCAAGTCGGTCGCCGTCAAGGCGCCGGGCTTCGGCGATCGCCGCAAGGCCATCCTGGCCGACATCGCGGTGCTCACCGGTGGCCAGGTCATCAGCGAGACCGTGGGTCTGTCGCTCGACCACGCCGAGCTCGACATGCTCGGACGCGCTCGCCTGGTGACCATCACCAAGGACGACACCACGATCGTCGAGGGTGCCGGCGACAAGGACCAGATTCAGGGACGGATCAAGCAGATCCGCACCGAGATCGAGAACTCCGACTCCGACTATGACCGCGAGAAGCTGCAGGAGCGGCTGGCCAAGCTGGTCGGCGGCGTCGCGGTGATCAAGGTCGGCGCTGCGACCGAGGTTGAGATGAAGGAGCGCAAGCACCGCATCGAGGACGCCGTCCGCAACGCGAAGGCTGCAGTCGAAGAGGGCGTGCTGCCAGGCGGTGGTGTGGCCCTGATTCAGGCGGCCAAGAACGCCGTGTTGGAGGGTCTGTCGGACGACGAGCAGATCGGTGCGCAGATCGTGCTGACCTCTGCTGCGGCTCCGCTGAAGCAGATCGCCGCCAACGCCGGTCTCGAGGGTGGCGTTGTGGCCGAGAAGGTCAAGGGCCTGCCTGCTGGCGAGGGCCTGAATGCTGCCACCGGCGAGTACGTGCACATGGTGAAGGCCGGCATCCTGGATCCGACCAAGGTCACCCGCTCGGCACTGGCCAACGCCGCGTCGATCGCAGGTCTATTCCTGACGACCGAGGCCGTCATCGCGGACAAGCCCGAGAAGGCTCCCGCGATGCCCGCCGGTGGCGACGAGATGGGCGGCATGTACTGATCTGATCGGTACTGACGGCTGATTGCTGCAGCCTGAATCCACCGTTGGGCGCTGTCGCGCCGCAGGCGGAATCGGTGGATCTAGGTTTAGGGGCGGCTCCTTCGGGGGCCGCCCCT